>JAZUCP010000032.1:0-1502 GCA_045639165.1 Acetatifactor sp.
GCTTATAAGCGTGTTTTGGTTGGACAATATGAGGAAACTCCGGAGGAAAATTCTCTTTTGGATGATGAAGAGTTGCAGCGAAAGGCCGGGCAGGCGGCAGGAACGTCTGCACAGGGGACAAATCCTACCTTGTTGGAGTATGGAACCAAGCAGGCTCAGATTACAGAATTTTATGTGACGGATGACAGAGGGGTTCAGACCAATGCCATTTTAAAGGGATCGGAGTTCACCATTCATATGAAGGTTGTTTTCAATGAGCATATTCCGGCGCCTATTTTTGCCTACTCTTTAAAAAACGTAATCGGTGTAGAGATTACCGGCACCAATACCATGGTGGAAAAGGCCTTTTTAGATTGTGCAGAGCCGGGACAGAAAAAAGAAATCACCTTTACCCAGAAGATGGATCTGCAGGGAGGAGAATATCTGCTTTCCCTGGGGCTTACCGGTTATAATGGGGATATTTTTGAGGTGTATCACAGACTGTATGATGTGATGAATATTACGGTTGTTTCAGACAAGAATACAGTGGGCTACTATGATATGAATTCCCAGATAAAGGTGGAGGATTTATGATAGAAAAGATCGGAAAAATCACTTTGGATTTAAGTAAATATCCGGGACAGGACTTTTACTGTGATGGTGCGGTGGAGGATGAGATCCTGGAGATCGTGAAAAAATATGCACCAATAGAGTATCCGGCGATTATTGAAGAACGTAAGAGCTGGCCGGTGTTGTATCATCTTTCCACCCAGCGGGAAAATATTGTGGATTTTATTCCCATGAAGAAGACGGATAAGGTGCTGGAAGTGGGAAGTGGCTGCGGAGCCATTACCGGTGCATTTGCCCGTAAAGCGGGAGAGGTTACCTGCGTGGATCTTTCCAAAAAACGCAGTATGATCAATGCTTACAGACATAGTGAGTGTGAAAATGTAACCATTCATGTGGGGAATTTTAAGGATATTGAGCCGGATCTGCCTTGTGATTATGATTATATCTGCCTGATCGGTGTGTTTGAATACGGTCAAAGCTATATTGGCGGAGATACGGCCTATGAAGACTTTTTAAATATTTTGAAACGTCACCTTGCAAAAGGGGGACGCATGGTAATCGCTATTGAGAATAAGTATGGTCTGAAATATTTTGCAGGCTGTAAAGAAGATCATCTGGGAACCTATTTTAGCAGTATCGAAGATTATGCAGATGGTGGCGGGGTAAGAACCTTTTCTAAAAACGGTTTAGAGAAGATCTTTAAACGCTGCGGAGTGGAGGATTATCATTTTTATTATCCATATCCGGATTATAAATTTATGACTACGGTTTATTCCGATGAGCGTTTGCCCGGGAAAGGGGAGCTCTCCAATAATATCCGTAATTTTGACCGAGACAGAATGGTGCTTTTTGATGAAAAGAGTGCCTTTGATGGACTGATCAAGGATGGTATGTTCGGAGATTTCTCCAATTCCTTTGTGATTATCCTTGGGGAAGAGATTCCCGTTAAATAT
>JAZUCP010000033.1:0-3744 GCA_045639165.1 Acetatifactor sp.
CTTCGGCGAAGGTATGAAGAAAGTATTCGGCAACCTCTCTCTGCGCGGCGGCAAACAGGCAACCGGTATGAGTTCTTTCCAGGCTCTGGCTACTGCAATCGCAGCTCAGGTCGGTACCGGTAATATCGTCGGTGCATCCGGCGCGATTTTAACCGGTGGTCCCGGTGCCATCTTCTGGATGTGGGTTATCGCATTCTTTGGTATGGCTACTATTTATGCAGAAGCAACACTGGCAATCAAAACCCGTCAGGAAGATAAGAATGGTAATATTCAGGGTGGTCCTGTTTACTACATCACAACTGCATTTAAGGGTGGTTTCGGTAAGTTCTTAGCAGCATTCTTTGCAGTGGCATCTGTTTTGGCGTTGGGCTTCATGGGTTCCATGGTTCAGTCTAACTCCATCGGTTCTACTTTTGAAACAGCATTTGGTGTTCCGGCATGGGTGATCGGTGTTGTACTTGTAGCGATCTGTGGCCTGATTTTCTTGGGTGGCGTACAGCGTCTGGCTTCCGTTACAGAAAAGCTGGTTCCTATTATGGCAGCTGTTTTCCTGGTAGGCGGTTTGATCATTTTGGTTTGCCGTATCAACTATTTACCTGCAACCTTCGGTATGATCTTCCGTTATGCATTCCAGCCACAGGCTATCATCGGTGGTGCGTTCGGTGCAGCGATTAAAGCAGCTATCAGCCAGGGTGCAAAGAGAGGTCTCTTCTCTAACGAAGCAGGTATGGGTTCTACTCCTCATGCACATGCACAGGCAAATGTGGAACATCCTCATGATCAGGGTGTAGTAGCTATGATCGGTGTATTCATTGATACTTTCGTAGTTCTTACATTAAATGCATTGGTTATCATTTCAACCTTATACACTGCAGACGGTCCTCTTGCTAAATGTGGTGCGGCAGCAGCAAGTACTACAATTTCCAAGAGTAACTTAGCACAGACTGCATTCGGTACAATCTTTGGTACTAACTTTGGTGCGATTTTCGTAGCGGTTTGCTTGTTCTTCTTCGCATTCTCTACAATTCTTAGCTGGAATATGTTCGGTAAGGTAAATGCGATCTACTTATTCGGTAAGAAGAACGCAAAGGCATGTACCGTTGTATATACTCTGATTGCACTGGCATTTGTTTTTGTTGGTACTTTGATGAGCAACGATCTTGTATGGGAGTTAACAGATGCATTTAACTATCTGATGGTTCTGCCCAACGCATTGGCACTCTTTGCAATGACTAAAGTAGTTGTTGGTTCTGTAAAGGAAGCAGATGCAAAAAAGAAAAATAAATAATTTTGAATAATAGAAAAACAGTCCTGAAACATATTGCAGTGTGCAATAAACTTCAGGGCTGTTTTTTGCCATTACTCAATATTCTTTTTCTCACTTAATTCTACAATGTAATCGATGGACACATTATAGTGACGGGCAAGGGTGATTGCATAAGAAAGCGGAAGTTCACGGATACCTTTTTCGTATCTTCTGTAAACTTCACGTTGGCAATGCAGGAGATTAGCGACCTGCTGCTGTGTCAGATCATGATCCTGTCGTAAATGTTCCAATCTTGGAAAATACATGATAATTCCTCCTTTGTAGATTTGCAATATAACTTTATGGTAGCAAAAATATTAGTGTTTGTTGGAAAATACTACCATATAGTAGAACTGAAAAAGGGGAGTAAAGTGATCAGATTGTGTAAGTATGCATTGAGAAATTACACTTTTTAGAGTACAATAAGAATAAGTGTTTATGCACAATAAACAGAGGAGAAGGGAGTTTTTTTATGGATAAGATGGATCCAAAGTATGCACCACTATTTACACCATGGAAGATTGGTAATGTGGAGATTAAAAACAGAATTGTATTGTGTCCTATGGGAGGTACCTCCTTATTTGGATGGATGGAGCCGAACCATTTCGATAAGGAGGCTGCAAAGTTCTTTATCGAAAGAGCAAAGAATAATGTAGGTCTCATTATTCCGGGTATCGCACCCATCAAGGATACCATGGGTGGAAGATGGTTATGGCAAAATAAAAAGATGTTCCAGGATTTGAAGCCTTTCATGGAAGAAATCCATGAGACCGGAGCTAAGCTGTTCGTACAGATTACAGCCGGTATGGGACGCTCCTGGGCGATTACGGATCATGTGGCATTGTTACATAATAATAAGATTTTGGGAGCTATTGCAAAGCCGATTCTAGACGTAACCTACCAGTCTGCAAGCCCCAGTGTGTTACCTTCCCGTTGGGCAGAGAATGTAACCTGTCGTGAGATTACCCGCAAGGAAATGCAGGATATTATTGATGCATATGCGAAAACTGCATTGCTTTGTAAAGAGGCAGGAGTTGACGGTGTAGAGGTTCATGCAGTACATGAAGGATATCTGCTTGACCAGTTTACTTTGAAATATACCAACAAGCGTACAGATGAATACGGCGGATCTTTTGAAAACCGCTATCGTTTTGCAGTGGAAGTAGTGCAGGCGATTAAGGCGGCATGCGGTCAGGATTATCCCGTATCCCTTCGTTATTCCGTAACTTCTAAGGTAAAAGATTTCTGCGTGGGTGCTGTTCCCGGAGAAGAATTTACCGAAATCGGACGTGATATGGAAGAAAGTGAAAGAGCTGCAAAGTATTTGCAGGACGCAGGCTACGATATGCTGAATGCAGATAATGGTACCTATGACTCTTGGTACTGGGCACATCCACCTCAGTATATGCCTCAGAACTGTAACCTTGAGGATGTTGCACATATTAAGAAATTCGTAGATATTCCGGTAGTTTGTGCGGGACGTATGGAACCGGATGTAGGTGCACAGGCAGTTGCAGATGGCAGAATCGACGGTGTAGGTGTTGCTCGTCAGTTCCTTGCAGACAGTGAATGGATCACAAAGTTGATCGAAAATCGTATGGAGGATATCCGTCCTTGTATCTGTTGTCATAATGCCTGCTTTAACTTCAGTCATTATAAAGGTGTGGCAAATGCTCAGGATCTGTATGATACCATGCATATCGGACGTTGTGCATTGGATCCTACTGTCATGCAGTCTAAAAAGTATAAGATCAAACCCGCTAAGAAGGTGAAAAATGTCGCAGTTGTAGGCGGTGGTATCGGTGGTATGGAAGCAGCGATTGTATGTGCGAAACGCGGCCACAATGTAACCCTGTATGAAAAGACCGATAAATTGGGTGGTATCTTTATTGCAGCAGCAGCACCATCCTTCAAGGAAAAGGATCGTACCTTGATTGCATGGTATGAGCGTGAGCTTACCAGATATCCCATTGCAGTAAAACTCAATACGGAAGTAAAGGATATTGCTTCTTTACATGCGGATGAAGTGATCATTGCAACCGGCTCCGTAGCAAAGAAGATTCCTGTAAAGGGTACAGAATATGCGATGGATGCTACCGAGTATCTGCTGGGTGAGAAGACGGTAGGCGAAAATGTTACCATTATCGGTGGCGGTCTGACAGGATGCGAAATTGCCTATGATCTGTATCTGCAGGGCAAGAAGCCTACTATTGTGGAAATGAAAGATGATCTTATTGCAGTGAAGGGTGTATGTCTGGCCAACAGTAGTTATTTAAGAGATTTCTTCAATGCCAATAAAGTTCCTGTATATCTGGAAACCAAACTGGATGAGGTATATGAGGATGGTGTAAAGGTAACAGACAAGGAAGGAAATAGCTTTAAGATTGATGCAGACAGCGTGATCCTTTCCGTAGGATATAATCCTGCACCTCTTGCAC
>JAZUCP010000034.1:0-8995 GCA_045639165.1 Acetatifactor sp.
AACCTATCAGGAGCCTTTCCTCATCGGCAGAGGCGTGGATGATAATAAGGGTCCTGCCATTGCCATGTTATACTTAATGAAATGCTTCCGGGAATTAAATATTCCTTTAAAGCATGAATTATGTCTTTTCCTGGGATGTGATGAAGAAAAGGGAATGAGAGATCTGGAGTATTATACCTCAAAGTATGAAACCCCGGCCATTTCCATTGTGGCAGACTGCGGGTTCCCTGTATGTTATGGCGAAAAGGGTATCTTAGAAGGAGAAATGATCAGTTCATCTTTATCAGAACATTTTGCACAGTTTAAGGGCGGTATTGCTTCTAATATGATTCCAGATTTTGTAAGTGCGACTTTAACAGGTGATGAAAGATTTATCAAGGCAGTAGCTGCTCAGTTGCAGGTCATGAATGAGGCAGATGTGGATCTGCAGGAAGAGGCAGACAATTTAACCGTATCTTATCGTGGTATCAGCAAGCACAGTGCCTCTCCTTACGGAAGTAAGAATTCCATTTATGGTCTGAGTAGAGTGTTGAGTCAGGTTTCTGTACTTCCTGAAAGTGATAAAAAGATATTAAGTACTATCGCAGCATTATCAGAAAAATATCTGGGTGAAGTGACAGGCATTGAATATAAAGATGAAGTATCCGGCGATACTACTTGTGCAGCAACTTTGGTAGATTTAAAAGAGGGTAAACTTTATGTTACTTTAAATATCAGATATGCCATCACAGCAGACAATGATAAGGATATGGCTGCATTATCTGCTTATGCAAAGGACAATGATCTGACATGGAATATGAAGAGCAATTCTAAACCAAACTATTTCCCTAAGGAAAATCCGGTAGTAGAACTTCTTACAGATGTATACAACAAGGCTATGGGAGAAGAAAAGGAAAGCTATGTAATGGGCGGAGGAACCTATGCAAGAAAGCTGCCAAATGCCTTTGCTTATGGACTTGGAGGCATCAAGGAAAGTGAAGAAGATGCAGCACTTCGTAGCCAGTACATCCTTCCCGGACATGGGGGAGCTCATGAACCTGATGAAGTAATGAATATGAATAGCTTTATGCAGGGACTGAAGATATTTGCAAGAGCTATGGTAGCATTAAATGAGGTGGAGTTTTAAAAATTTTCAATAAAAATGTCGCTTGCATTTTGCAAGCGACATTTTTGATATCTACTCCTCTTTGTCATTCATTTCAGATCTTGCCAGGGTAAAGATAAATTCCGTACCTTCTCCCGGTGTACTGATTGCGTTGATATTTTCATTGTGGGCGTTGATAATTTCCTTGGTAATACTCAGTCCTAAACCGGTACCTTTCTTATCTTTGCCTCGGGAGAGATCTGATTTGTAGAATCTTTCCCAGATCATTTTCAGATCTTCTTTAGGGATGCCAATGCCGCTGTCCTTAACGGAAACCAGAATCCTTTTTCTTTTTTCGGAGGTTTCCAGCTTAATGGTGGAGCCGGTGTGACTAAACTTGATGGCGTTGTCGATCAAATTGTAAAGCACTTGCTGGATCTTGTCTACATCCGCATATACATAGAGTAAATCACCGGTCAGGATCAATTCAATTTTAATGTTCTTTTGTCGGCAGGAGCCTTCAAAAGAAGCTGCGGTATTACGAACTACCTGATTAATATCAAAATGTACTTTATTTAACAGTAGGCCTTTGGTATTTAAATTATTCAGAGTCAGCAGAGAGTTTGTCAGTTTTGTCAGTCGCTCTGTTTCATTGAGCACGATTCCCAGATATTTATTGTGTAGCTCCGGCGGAATGGTGCCATCCATCATTGCTTCCAAAAATCCACGGATAGAAGTAAGGGGAGATCTGAAATCATGGGAAACATTGGCCACAAATTTTTTTTGGTCATCTTCAGAGCGGGCAATTTCGCTTGCCATATAGGAAAGGCAGGCTGCCAAATAGCCGATTTCATCATCACTGTCCACATTAAATTCATAATGCATATTGCCGATAGCGTACTGCTCTGTAGCATAAGTGATCTTTTTCAGCGGGGAGTATACAAACTCAGTAAAAAAGAGCAAAATAATCAAGGACAAAAGGAAGATAAAGATAAAGGTAATGTAGAATATATCCACGATCTGATTAGTGGAGTCCATAATATCATTTATAGACCGATGGATGCAAACATAACCTTTTACTTTATAATCCGAGGTAATGGGAGCAATTACGGTTAACATTTCCTCTAAGAAAGTGTCAAAAAAGGTTCCGATGGTGTAGTAGGAATCTCCGGTAAGGGTGGAATCAAAATTTTTAACGATCCTTTCCTTTTCCACATCCAAAGGATATTCTGTATCCAGAATCACAAGACCGGAGGGGTTAATGATCTGAATGGAGGAATCCAGGTAAACGGAAAGGGAATCCAGTGTCTCCTTTACCTCCACCAAAGTGATCTCCTTGGAGTAGAGATCACTGGCATAATTGTCGGAGATCCAGGTAGCTTCTGCATATAATTTTTTGGACTGTTCATTGATCAATTGTCGGGAGGTTACATCAGGAGCGAAGAAGCTGATAAACAAAAAACCGAAAAAACCAAATATAATATAGGCCAGTATAAACTTCAGGTAAAGTGTTTTCTTCATATGTTTATTTCCTTAATTCAAATTTATATCCAATACCCCAGATGGTAGAGATCTTCCATTCGGAATGATCTTTTATTTTTTCACGCAGTCTTTTGATATGTACGTCTACGGTACGGGTATCACCGATATACTCATAGCCCCAAATCTGATCCAGCAATTGCTCTCTGGTAAAAACATGATTGGGAGAGGAGGCCAGGAAATACAAAAGCTCCAGTTCCTTTGGAGGCATATCCACAGTTTTCCCCATGTATACCACGGAATAATTGGTCTGATTGATAGAAAGATCCGTATATTCCACACATTTGATTCTAGGTGCTTCCTTTTCTACAGGAGCAGGCTTGTACCGGCGAAGAACCGCTTTGGCTCTTGCGATCAATTCCTTGGTGTCAAAGGGTTTTTCAATATAGTCGTCGGCACCCAGCTCTAATCCCAGTACCTTATCAAAGACTTCTCCCTTGGCAGAGAGCATGATAATGGGAACGGTGTATTTGGCACGAATTTCCCGGCAGACCTGATAGCCGTCAATTCCGGGAAGCATCAGATCCAGAAGAATCAGGTTGGGCTGGAAGCTTTCATATGCCTTCATTACAGATTCTCCGTCATTGACAATCATGGTGTCAAAGCACTCCTTTGTAAAATACAGAGAGATCAGCTCTGCAATATTATTATCATCATCCACAATTAAAACTTTTTGCTTGGTAATCATAGGGAGGATTCCTTTCTAAATGATATTTATTTAAAGGTTACAATGGTAACGCCTGCGTCCCCTTCACCGTATTCGCCCAGGCGGAATTCTTTCACGTATTTGAGGCGTTTTAAGTGAGCGTGCACTGCACTTCTGAGAGCACCGGTGCCCTTTCCGTGTACCACTCTGACATTTGGCATATGAGCCAGA
This sequence comes from Acetatifactor sp., assembly GCA_045639165.1. Taxonomy (GTDB): domain Bacteria; phylum Bacillota; class Clostridia; order Lachnospirales; family Lachnospiraceae; genus Acetatifactor. The sequence continues at coordinate 3,501 of JAZUCP010000034.1, forward strand.
TAAGCATCGTCCAGATATTTATCCAGTTCGGAAATGGCTTCGTCAACGGTTTTACCCAGAAGATTTATCTCGTGGGAGATACTGAAGGATTTAGACATCTTAACCTTTCCTACATTGGTTCGCTGCAATACAGGTGTTGTAATGGTTGCTTCCTCTGCCAGAGCCAGATCTCTTACATTGACTTGGGTGCGCATAATACCGCATTGTACAAAGAGATTGCCTTTGTTGTCGGGCAGGGTGCTGACAGTACCCTTCAGACCCATGGAAAGTACCTTAACGGCATCACCTTTTTTCAATTTTGCAGGATCAAGGGTCTTCTGCTTTGCTTTCTCCTCCGTTTTCAAGGAAAGCTTTGCATTCTTCTCGTTGATCTTGTCCCGAACCTTCTGACGCTTTTGCTCTAAGGATTTAATGTCTGCGTTTTTATCCAGTTTGTTAAAGTCACGAATGGTTTCGTCCGCAACATCCTTGGCCTCTTGTAAAATGGCACGGGCTTTTTCATTGGCTTCCCGAAGGATTCGGTCCTTTGCAGCGTCGATTTTTTCATTTTTGGCCTTCAACTGATCCTGGAGGGTGCGGATTCTCTCTTTATATTCAGCGATTTCCTTCTGTTCCTTTTCAATGGTCAGACGGCTCTGCTCCAGATCGGAGATCACATCTTCAAAGCTTTCGTCCTCTTTGCTGATCTGTTCTTTGGCTGCATCAATAATATATTCCGGAAGTCCCAGCTTAGAGGAAATGGCGAAAGCATTACTCTTTCCGGGAATACCGATCAATAATCGATAGGTGGGCTGCAAGGTTTCAACGCTGAATTCGCAGCAGGCATTTTCCACGAAGGAAGTGGAGAGTGCATAAATTTTTAATTCACTGTAGTGTGTGGTGGCCATGGTGCGGATGCCCCGGTCGTGAAGGTGATTTAAAATGGCAATTGCCAGTGCTGCACCTTCCGTAGGATCTGTTCCGGCACCTAATTCATCAAATAAACATAAGGAGTTTTCATTGGCATGAGCCAAAATGTGCACAATTGTCTTCATGTGAGAAGAAAATGTGGATAAACTCTGCTCAATGCTCTGTTCATCACCGATATCCGCGTACACTTCTTCAAAAACGGATAATTCTGAGCGGTCGGCAGCAGGAATATGCAGACCGGCCTGGCCCATAAGGGTAAATAGTCCCACCGTTTTCAGGGAAACGGTCTTACCGCCGGGATTGGGACCGGTAATGATAAGCAGGTCAAAATCCCTTCCCAGATGAATATCGATGGGTACCACCTTTTTCTTTGGAAGCAGGGGGTGGCGTCCTTTTCTAATGTTAATGTAGTGTTTCCGGTTAAATAAAGGCTCTGTGGCATTCTGATCCATAGCCAGTTTGGCTTTTGCAAAAACAAAATCTAAATGGGTCATAAGCTTTTGATTTTGAAGCAGCTCGTGAACATGTTCTCCCGCCTGAGCACTTAAATCTGCCAAAATGCGTTCGATTTCTTCCTGTTCCTGGAGTTCCAGCTCTTTTAGTTTATTGTTAAGCTCCACAACCGCAGCCGGTTCAATAAAAAAGGTAGAGCCTGTGGAGGACTGGTCGTGAACCATACCATGTACCTGATTCTTGTACTCTGATTTTACAGGGATACAATACCGATTGTTACGCATGGTGATCACAGCATCCTGAAGGTAATTGCGATAGGAACCATTGACCATGCTAATAAGCTGGCTGTGAATCTTGTCATTGGTGGACAACATCTGCCTGCGGATACTCTTTAAGGTAGAACTGGCATCATCTGCAATCTCATCTTCGGAGAGAATGCAGCGGTTGATCTCATTTGCAAGCTGTGTCAAAGGAGTGAGCGCTTCAAAGTATGCATCCAGGCAATCTTCCGGAGCGTCCTCTTTTTCTTTTTTTCCGTAAGCCTTGATACGGCTAACATTATTTAATAATTTTGCAATCTTCAATAATTCCACTGCAGACAGAGTAGAGCCGATCTCCAGTGTTTTTAAGGAAAAGCCAATGTCCTTATTTCCGCCGAAGGAGGTACTTCCCTGTTTGAACAGTCTGCTCAATGCGTCCCTTGTCTCGGACTGGGCGGTGCGGATTTCATTTATGTCTGTAACAGGGATTAATTCCCTGCATAATTTTTTACCGGGTTCTGAGTCTGCATGCTCCACAAGCTGCAGAATTATTTTATGATATTCCAGTGTAGATAATACTTTTTCGTTCATAATGCCTCTTTTCTGCATATAACAAGTAATTATAAGGTATTGCTGATCATTTATTAGTATATCACATTCTTTACTTTTAAAAAAGGATACTTTATACTAAAGTAAGAGATAAAGTAACTTAATTCATATGATTTTAGAAAGAATGGGGAAGATATGTCAGATTATAATATAATAAGCAATAGTGAGTTTATGGTAGAAAAGATAAAGGAGCGTCCCATCAACCGAAAGAAGCTGATCCGCAAGACGGTGATTACCGTTACTATGGCCATTATCTTTGGTTTGGTAGCCTGCTTCACCATACTTTTGCTGGAACCGGTGATCAGTGATTATTTATATCCGGAGGCGGAGCCGGAGGAGATCACCTTCCGGGAAGATGAAGAAGAAATGAAGCCGGAGGATATGCTGGAGGAGGAGAAGAAGGAAACCATTATCCAGATCATAGAAACTCAGCCTGTAAATCCCCAGTTGGATCAAGAACAGGTGGATGAGATCCTGAACGCAGTTACGCTGGACAAAAGTCATTACATTCAGCTCTATGAGGTGATGAATGATTATGTGAAGGAACTGGAAAAATATATGGTAACGGTAACTGGGGTAAAAGAAGATTATGACTGGTTAAAGAACAGTTATGAAAGCACCAGTGATACCTATGGGGTAATCATTAAGAAGATAAATAATGATATTTTAATTCTGACAGAATATGCTACCATAAAAAAGGCGGACAGTATACAAGTCACTTTTGAAAATGGAAAGGAAAAGAATGCAACACTGATCGGAGAACACAAGGAGTTGGATCTGGCAGTCATCAGTGTTAACCAGGAAGAATATGGCACGCCGGAAGAGGTTGAGTTGTTGTCGGAAGCGCCCATGGGGTCCACCAGAGTCTTTATAAAGACCGGAGAACCGGTGGTTGCGTTGGGAAGTCCAATGGGTGTTATGAATTCCATCGGATACGGAATGGTAACGGCTTTTACGGAAGACACCCGGATGGTGGATTACAGTTATGATATTGTGATGACAGACATTTTCGGAAGCCAGTCTGCAAAGGGAATTCTCTTTAATATGGGAGGCGAGATCATCGGTGTGATTGCTCCTAAGAAATTTGGCTCCGATATGACGAATATGGTATCTGCCTACGGAATCAGTGACCTGCGACTGATGATCACTGCGCTTTCTAGTGGAAAAAAGGTACCATATCTGGGAATTAAAGGTTCTGATATTACCCAATCCACCGCAGAAGATGGCCAAATGCCGGTTGGATTGTATATCACCGATGTCATTATGAATTCTCCCGCAATGCTGGGCGGTTTGCAAAAAGGTGACATCATTATCGGACTCAATGACCAGACAATTGAAGATGATGCGGACTTTGCGGCAGCCATGTACAATCACTTCAGTGAAGGGGACAATGTAAAAATTAAGCTGATGAGATCCTCCCAGGATACATATAAGGAAATGACCATCGACGTGGATTTAAAGGGAGCGGAATAAAATAAATGAATGCTGCAAAGGCGGCGGAATGGAGAGTATGATGAAATTTATTAAAGATTTAAAAGATGGTGACAGAGTATTTGATATTTATCTGTGCAAGCACAAACAGTCCGCAGTGACAAAAAACGGGAAGGCTTATGAAAATGTAATCCTTCAGGACAAAACCGGCACCATAGATGCCAAGGTGTGGGAGCCAAATAATCCAGGCATCAGTGATTACGACAGTCTTGATTATATTGAAGTGTACGGTGATGTGACCAATTTCCAGGGTGTTTTGCAGGTAAGCATTAAGAGAATCCGGGTCTGCGGAGAAGATGAGTACAATCCGGCAGATTATCTCCCGGTCAGCGCCAGGGATATCGGGGAGATGTATAAGGAATTGAAGGGATATGTGGTTTCCGTCAAAAGTCCCTTTCTGAAAAAGCTTTTGGAGTCCATATTTATTACCGACGAGGAGTTCGCTAAGAAATTCTGTCGTTCCTCCGCTGCAAAATCCGTACATCATGGATTTGTAGGAGGACTTTTGGAGCACACTTTAGGTGTGACCAAATTATGTGATTATTACTGCAGTGCGTATCCTGTACTGAAGAGGGATCTGTTGCTGGCAGCAGCTATGTGCCACGATATAGGAAAGGTGAGAGAGATTTCTCCATTTCCGGAGAATGACTATACGGACGAGGGACAATTACTGGGACATATTGTTATGGGATCCCAGATGGTAGCTGCCAAGGCTGCTAAGGTGCCGGGATTCCCAAGGGATCTTTTAAGTCAGCTGCAGCATTGTATTCTGGCACACCATGGTAAATACGAGTACGGTTCACCCAAGATCCCGGCATTGATTGAGGCATTGGCTTTGAATTATGCGGACGATACGGACGCCAAGATTGAGACCTTTAAGGAAATCCTGGAGAATTCCAATGGAACCAATGACTGGCTGGGATATAACAGACTGTTTGAATCCAATTTACGACCAAGTCGAGTGGATTACTAAAAAGCGAGGAATATAATGGAATATAAGAAGAACGACATGGTAACAGTGACCATTGCTGATATTGGTATAGAGGGAGAGGGCATCGGCAAGATCGATGGATTTACCCTATTTATTAAAGATGCCATTGTCGGTGATAAAATCGAAGCGAAGATTATAAAGGCCAAGAAAAATTACGGTTATGCCAGAGTGGAAAGAATTCTGGAGCCATCCCCTTTTAGAGTGGAGCCCAAATGTGCCTTCCACAGACAATGCGGCGGCTGTGAGATTCAGGCACTTTCCTATGAAAAGCAGTTAGAGTTTAAACAAAATAAGGTATTCAATCATCTGACCCGTATCGGTGGATTCTCAGAAGACTTCATTGAAACTGTCATGGAGCCTATCGTAGGTATGGAGGAACCTTGGAATTATCGCAATAAAGCCCAGTATCCGGTAGGAACCGACAAATCCGGAGAAATTATCACCGGATTTTATGCAGGCAGAACCCACAGCATTATTGCAAATACCTGCTGCCACTTAGGACATCCGGACAATCAAAAGATACTGGAAGAAATTCTGGATTACATGAAAAAATACGGTGTGGAGGCTTACGATGAAGAATCCGGCAAGGGACAGGTACGTCATATCCTGATCCGCACCGGCTTTACCAGCAAGGAAATCATGGTATGTCTGGTGATCAACGGTAGGGGAAATGCCAAAAAAGGAGAATATCTGCCCCATCAGGATCAATTGATCAGCAGATTATCTCTGCTGCCCGGAATGACCAGCATCTCCGTAAGTATCAATCAGGAAAAGACCAATGT
>JAZUCP010000035.1:0-10993 GCA_045639165.1 Acetatifactor sp.
ATGGTCCGATAATCCTCATCCCATCTACGGTTTTGATGAACTGTAAACAACACCTTATTTGCTTTAGATGCGTCAATCATCCGCTGCAATTCCTGGTGATTCAAGGCCACCGGTTTCTCGCACACCACGTGCTTTCCCGCCTCCATGGCCTGAATACACACATCCATATGGAGCAGGTTAGGGATCGCTACGGTTACAATGCTAACCCTGGGATCCTCCAGAAGCTCCTCTAAAGAAGAATACGCATGGATGCCTGCTTCTTCTGCTGCCGCATTTCTGTCCGCTTTAATATCGTACACACCAGTTAGCTCCAGCTCCTCAATCTCACCGATTTTTTTGCAGTGCCAACCGCCCATGCCGCCATATCCAACCACGGCAATTCCTGTCTTTTTCACCGCTTTTTCCTCGCTTTCTTCCTCTTCAATAACATGCCACTTTCAGTGTCTGTATTGACATTATAATATTAGCATTCCGGAATTTCGATTTCAATCTCACGTCCTGCTTCTGCAGATTTAAAGATACCATCTAAGATAGCCTGATTGTAAATGATCTGAGAAGTAGGTACCGGTGCCTCTGTGCCGTTCTTAACTGCATCTAAGAAAGAACGGATCTTCAAGTCAAACAGACTACCCTTTGACTTAATAATCGGAATCTCAGTCTCGGTCTGCTGTCCGCATACTTCATGATACAGCTTCATCGCACCGCCAACGGAACCATTCCAGCATTCGGTAGAAGGGATTCTTAAGCCTCCTTCTGTACCGAGGATGATGGTATCACCGGGTGTGTCCATGTTCATTGCCCATGCAATACGGAAGTCAAGAATGATGTCGCCTTCCAAACGAACAAATGCTGCCGCGAAATCATCTACCTGGAACTTCTCTGCATATTCAGGATGTCCGCTTGCCACATAATTGCTGTAATCAGGACGGGTACCAAAGAAGTTTGACTTATAACCGGATACGGTTAATGGCTTCGGATAACCGATGGCATTCAATACCATATCCAGAGAGTAACATCCGATATCACCTAAAGCGCCTAGACCTGCTGTTGCATCTTCAATGAATGTGGTGCCGAAAGGTGTAGGGATACCCCGTCTTCTGCCTCCGCCGGTCTGGATATAGTATACTTTGCCAAGAACACCGGATTCCACGATCTTCTTGATCATCTTCATATTTTCATCCAGTCTTGGCTGGAACCCGATAGAGATAACCTTGCCGCTTTCCTTTTCTGCCTTTCTGATCTCCAAAGCTTCTTCCAAGGTAACGCACATGGGCTTCTCTAACATTACATTAACACCCTTCTGCAGTGCGTAGATTGCACATTCAGCATGGGTTCTGTTATATGTACAGATGCTGACTGCGTCTAACTTTAATGATTCATCATCCAGCATTTCCTTGTGGCTTAAGTAGCACTTTGCTTCCACACCATGTTTTTCAAAGAATGCCTCTGCCTTGCCTTCCACTAAGTCAGCACCTGCTACCACTTCAACGTCCGGCTGGTTCAGATAGCTTGCCATATGCGCATCAGCAATCCATCCGGTTCCGATGATACCAACACGAACCTTCTTAGATGCATCAACTACTGTTTCATCCACTACATCTTTAAAACGATCTAAAATATTTTCTGACATTTTCTTATCCTTCCTTTACGCTTATTATTGTTTTATTCCGCAATATTTTTTAATAAATACTGAATGCTGATCTGTGCACACTCGAGCGGAGTATATCCCATGCTGGGCGAATCCTGTTCCACGATATACCATCCTGCGCCGCATTCATCTCCAGCTTTTACGATAGCCGGGAAGTTCTGCAGACCCTTACCTAAAGGTCTGAACTCGAAGGCTCCCTTGGTATCCTTCTTTTCGTCTTCATCGATGCCGATCAGTGCATACATGTTCTCAGACTTGCTTCCTGCAAAATCCTTTAAATGGATGGTAGGGGTTCTTCCTGCATATTTCTTCAGATATTCAGCGGGATTCTCACCGCCTACATTTACCCAGCAGGTATCGATCTGGGTCTGTAAAAGCTCCGGTCCTACTTCTTTGTACAGAATATCCAGTGCATACTCTCCGTCGATCTTGTCAAATTCAAAATCATGATTGTGATACTGGAGCACCATGCCTGCCTCTTTCAATGCTGCACCGATCTTCTTTGCGCCCTCGATCACTGTTTGGAATCCGGCATTACCGGGTCTGTACTCCGGTGTCAGATAGGGGATTACCACATACTGAACGCCCAATTTTTTATAGCAGTCGATGGTCTCGTCCATTTTCTCCATCAGGTCCACAAATGGTACATGTGCGGAAAGTGGAACCAGTCCGATTTCCTCGCACGCCTTTTTCACTTCCAGAGGATCATTTCCGTAGAGACCTGCAAACTCCACGCCACTGTACCCAAATTCCTTGATTTTTTTCAGGGTACCGTAAAAATCCTTCTGCATCTCGTCTCTGACAGAATAAACCTGCAAAGCAATTTTGTCTTTTTTCATCTTCTGCACATCCTTTCTTTTAAAAAATAATTTTTAATTTCTATATTTACATTTTATCTTAAACGCAATATAATTCTAGTCGTAGGCAAACAAATTTTAGCCAATTATTGCGGTCTTTGGAGGTGCATTATGTTATACCAGATTGAAAACCGAAGCGTCCCTATCTCAACAGGTAATTTTATCAGTCTATCCACCATTCCTCACATTCACACCCATTTAGAACTGATTTATATGGAGGAGGGATCCAGTGTTGCAACAGTGGATAACAAGGAATATTTGATTGAAAAAGGGGATTTATTTTTATCCTTCCCAAACCAGATTCACTACTATCATGATCGCTGCGCAGTGAAAGGATATCTGTTTATTTTTAGTCCGGATCTGTTCAAGGATTTCAAGGAAATCTTCCAGACCCAGATTCCTCATTCACCCATCATCAAGTGTACCCAGTTGCCATCGGATCTTCGCAGCCGCTTAAAGAAGATCATGAACAAGAACCGTTCCGAATCCGGTTTTGAGAAGATTGCTGCCAAAGGGGATCTTCTGTCACTGTTAGCAGAGCTCTTGTCCAAGATGTCTTTGGTGAACACACCTACTGTAAACGACAGCATTAAAAGTGTCCTGACATATTGTTCTGAAAATTACACAGAACCTTTAACATTAGAGCAGATCTCTAAAGAGCTGCATTTAAATAAATTTTACATCTCACATATCTTTAACGAAAGACTTCAAATCAGCTTCACAGACTTTATCAACAGCCTGAGAATTGAGCACGCATGCAATCTTTTGGAGCGTGGTTCTAATATCACAGATGTTGCACTTTCTTCCGGTTTTTCTTCCGTCCGGACCTTTAACAGAGTTTTTGTCCAGAATATGGAGATGACCCCAAGGGACTATGTGAAATTAAAAGAAAATGGTACCCCTATGTTGACAAAAAAAGAGGAGTTTCAGCTTTGTTGTGACAACTGCATGCAATGATGTGATAAGGGCGGAATGCTTTAAACGCATTCCGCCCCATCTTGTTTAATTCATAAACTTTCTCAGATATTCTGCACTCTGTCTGATAGACTGGAAGCAGTTCACTGCATAGCCGGTATCCTGTTCTACCACATAATATTTCACACCGGTCTTCTGTGCGGTGTCAAGGATCAGATCCCAGCTTAAATTACCATTACCTACCTCTGTGATCTGCTGCACATTGTCATTGCGAAGAACACGCTTCATATCCTTCAAATGAAGAATATCCACACGACCTGCTAACTTTTCTATCCAATATCTTACATCTCCTCCGCCATGCTGCACCCAATAAGTATCTAATACAAAAGATGTAGTGTCCGGATCCAGTCCTTCCACCAGCATGTCCATAGTGGTCTTGCCATTCTCCCACTTAAAGAATTCATGACTGTGATTATGATATGTGAACTTCATACCATTTCTTGCAGCCTTTTCGCCCACCTCATTTGCCAGCTCAATAAAATCTTCTACTTCATAAATAGACGCATAACTCTTGCCGCCAATACCCATATTGGTGGTGCCAAGCAGCTTATGATTCTCCAACGCCTGCTCAAAATCATTTACCATCATGTCAAAATTGTCATGGGTGCCTACAATCTGGATACCCTCTTCTTTTGCGATTCTGCCAAAATCAGCATAAGGAATCCTGCATCCTGCAGTCTGTGCCTGGGTATAACCGTACTGTCTCATTTTGCGGAAGGATTCTCTGATATCCTCTTCCGTCTGCATGAAATCTCTAATGGTGTAAAGCTGTAAACCAAGTTCTTTCATTATATGTAACCTCCTTGCTCGTATGATATCATCATATTTTACCTGTTAGTTACATTTTAATCATAATTTGCATATATTTCTCGCCTTAGGAGTTTAATTTCGAGCCAAATATTGCTGTATTTCTCATTCACCGCCATTAGTGAAAACTTTACCTAAACCTACGCATGCTCTGTTTAAATTCATCTAACCCAGCCAACCGTTTTACTCTGCGGATATTAATTCCGCATACCTCACATATCTGCTCAAGTCCGGCTCCACCATTTCAAATTTAATGATGGTTCCTGTTTTTGCATCGCATATAATACCTTCCATTGTTCTAAGGATGCTTCCTGTCTCATTGTCTATCTCCTTCTGAATCCGTACTCTTTTTTCAATCTCTCAAATATTTCAAAAGCTACCGGGCATATAGTAATCGTATCCAACATCCCCAATAAACTCCATAACCGTTCCGGTTGGTCTGTATATGGATACTTATTGCAATTATCCGGCTTACAATCTCCCAGCTTACAACTACCATCTTCCTGAAGAAAATCGCATGGCTTATGTTTCGTCTGATAACCGATTCCATACCCCCCTTTTTCCAAGAAGAAATCTATGAATTGCGCTACTGTAATGCCCAAATATTCCGCATCCTTTTCAATATCCTCCTCCGGAATACTGCCCTTGTACATCTTACAGCAATTCCTGCACTTACTGCAATCATAATCAGCAAACAGTTCTCTATGCAGACGTGCAAACTGTTTATCCAACTCCTCTTCGTCAGCATGCCCTTTCAAATAACTGCGAAACTTAAAATTTTCATTTTCTTTTTTCTTGGCTTCCATTCCTATTTTATCTGGATGTATCATATCATTTCTCCTAAGAACTTATCATTCACAGCTTTCTAAATCAATTCCCTAACCAGCTCAACAAATCTCCAATTTACAGACAAATTCTCCCCTAAAAAACAATCTGCACCGTCTCATCCTGTACCAGCCCGCAAAACTCCGCATTTGCAATAACCCTCGTTTCAACCGCAATGGTCTTATCCTCACGCATTACCGTATAAATCACTGTCCTTGCATCCTTACGCAGTTCGCTGACCTTTTCTAACGTTAACTGCCTTTCTCTGTACAACTGGCACAGAATAGAATCATTGGAACGATATGTAACACTCACCGGAAGCTTATCAACAAATACTTTTTTCAATTTTTCCTCTGCAGATTTTTGGAATTCATAAGCATCTGTATCCTGTGTATATACAGTAAGGATATCCGTATCAGTATAATGCCAGGAAAATATCTCCGCCAAAATCGTCAAAGATATCTCCCCTGCATTCTTCTTTTTCAAACGCCCTGTAATCGTCATTTCACTGTCCATTGGCCAATTTGCATACATATCTTGAATCCAATCTTCATATGCATCCATGTCTAACAAATCTTTCTTTTCTACATTAAGACGTAAATATTTCAAGAATGCACCCAAACGTGATACTGATGCCTTCACAATCTCATACAGATATATTTCCTCACCATCCATCAGTACCCCATAAAATTCTTCTTGAATAAGCCGGATAGGGACTCCGCTTTGGCATAATGCTTCAACATATCTTCCTCTATATTCCGAATCCTGAACCTCTTCCGCTACCCATGCAGGAAGAAATATAACGTCATACCCTTTCAACAAATATTCCGGGTGACATCCTTTCTGTTCAAGCTGATGCATAAACGTAATGGTTGAATTATCTAATAATGCAATTTTCTTTTCTCCATTATATTTATCGTAAATCGGTATATTAAGCATATAATTCCCCTGTAATCAATTTGATTTCTTTTATAATATTATCCAAGAACACCTCATTATCCTTGTGATAACTAAGCTCCGGCCTTGCCTGCTCACTGCTTTTTATCTTGGCCTGTAACGAACTTACATCTACAACATATGATGGCAAGACCAATGTATTATCCAAGCCAAGCTCAGCAAATCGTTCAGCAATCCCAGCAGTTGCATTATCAAAGTTTTCTTTTATTGCAGCCATTAATTCATTGTTATCCAACTGCGCTGCCGCTTCATACAATGCAATCATAACTGCCTTATATGGTGTCTGAAATACGGTCATACAATTGTATATCTTTGACTGCAAATCCATTTCTTTTGGCAAATCCAAAAAGTATGGCATCAGATTGCCCAGCAACATTTGAGAAGCAAAATACTCAGCCTTTCGTTCTTCTATGGTAGTCTCATTCTCAATCAGATGATCAAATGACACGGTATCAAAGATAATATGATACAATTCATGCCATGCTGTAAAATATTGATTTACACGTGGTAATGCTGTATTAATGAATGGAATTTTCTTTCCTTCTTTTACATAAATTGCCCCACTCAAATATGGATTCTCTATAGGCATTTGAACCAAACCATAAGTTCTAAGCAATTGAATAGCAAACTGTGGTGGAGAACTTACCTGCATACGGTTAAATGTAGTGCGTACTAACATAACACACTGCTCAATCTCCTGTCTTATCGCTTTATTCTTTTGAATAACCTGATCCAGATTTTTTGCTGTTATTTTTTCGCTCATGCATATCTCCTAATAATAAATTGTACAAAGATCTAATACATCCATAAGTAAACTATATTGTTTCTCAGCCTTCTCGTCCATTACATAATCCGTAGGTGCATTCAATGAATACACTGCTCCCACCCTCTCTGGTTGAATATTGCCAGAATAAAAAAGCAATTCATCACTTGTCATTCCCAACACAAGAAGCACCTTTTGAAGATGCTTATCAAAAGTACTTTTATTATCAATAGTGCCACTCAATAATTTATCTAACGTAGGTCTTGAAATATCTGTCTTTTTAGCAAAAGAAACCTTGGTATAACCCTTATCACGAATACACTCTTTCAACTTTTCAGAAACTAATGCCCTTTGTTCAAACAATACATCAAATCTCATACCAATACACCTTTCCTTTCTTCAGTTATATTATACTTGATTTTCTTAGTATTATCAACTTGTTTGTAAAATATTTTTTTACACTTTTGCACTTTCTATTCTTCGCGACAAATCATTAGCACTCTTTACATTCTCGCTTACTGATATACTCTCTTACCATCGCCGGCATTCCACCCAAGATACGATAAGATGTAAACAAAAAAGAAAAGTGCCAAAACGCCACTTTCAGGCTTTTTGACACTTCATTTCTGAGCAGGGGAAGAGGGGATCGAACCCCCGTTAACGGTTTTGGAGACCGCCGCACTACCGCTGTACTATTCCCCTATATTTGTCAGTCATTCAACTGACAAGTGCTATTATACCAAATGATTTTTCATTTGGCAAGAGAATTTTTACAATTTTTCAAAAAATTATAAAAACTTATTTTTAAAATTATTGCTTTCTAAATTGTAGAAATGGAAAATTTGTGGTATACTAATGCTTATTAGTGTTAATTTTGCTGACACGGCAGTACAGAAGCAGGGGGACGGTATGAAGATCGGATTTGATAATGACAAATATTTAAAAATGCAGTCTGCACATATTATGGAAAGGATCAGTCAGTTTGACAATAAGCTCTATCTGGAGTTTGGGGGCAAGCTCTTTGATGATTTCCATGCTTCCCGTGTACTTCCGGGCTTTGCCGCGGACAGTAAGCTGCAGATGCTGATTCAGTTGGCAGACCAGGCGGAGATCGTCATGGTTGTCAGCTCTGATGATATTGAAAAGAATAAAGTCCGCGAAGATCTTGGTATCACCTATGACAATGACGTGATCCGTCTGATCGAAGAGTTCCGTTCCCGCAATTTATATGTAGGAAGTGTGGTGCTGACCAAATATGCCAAGCATCACAGTGTGCTTCATTTCCAGAAGCGTCTGGAAGCCATCGGTGTGAAGGTATATCATCATTATATGATTCCGGGCTATCCTACTAACATTCCACTTATTGTAAGCGAGGAAGGCTTTGGCAAGAATGATTATATCGAAACCACCAGACCTTTGGTAGTGGTAACCGCTCCCGGACCTGGCAGCGGCAAGATGGGTACCTGCCTGTCCCAGTTGTATCACGAGCATATGCGTGGCATCAGAGCTGGATATGCAAAATACGAGACTTTCCCTGTGTGGAATCTTCCTCTGGATCACCCGGTGAATCTGGCATACGAAGCTGCCACTGCAGACTTAAATGATATTAATATGATCGATCCCTACCATTTGAAAGCTTATGGTATTACAACTGTAAATTATAACCGTGATGTAGAGATCTTCCCTGTTTTGAACGCCATGTTCATGAAGATCTACGGAGAAAGCCCCTATGCTTCACCTACGGACATGGGCGTGAATATGGCCGGCAACTGTATCATTGATGATGATGCCTGCCACGAAGCATCCCGCCAGGAGATCATCCGCAGATATTATCAGGCGCTTTCCGGTGTGGCTGATGGTACCAGAACCACGGAGGAGCTGGGTAAGATCCAGCTGATCATGAGTAAGGAGAATATCTCACCTGAGGATCGCCCTACCGTAACTCCCGCTCTGGAAAGAGCGCAAAAGACCGGTGCACCGGCTGTAGCCATCGAATTAAATGACGGTCAGATCATTACCGGCAAGACCGGGGATCTGCTGGGTTCCTCTTCCGCTGCATTATTAAATGCCTTAAAGGTACTGGCTGGAATCCCTCACGACAAGACCATTATCTCTCCTACGGCCATTGCTCCTATCCAGACTTTGAAAACCCAGTTTTTAGGAAGCCGAAACCCCAGACTGCATACCGACGAGGTATTGATCGCTCTGTCCGCCACCGCAGCAGACAATGAGATCGCTGCTCTGGCTCTGGATCAGCTGCCCAAATTAAAAGGCTGTCAGGTTCATTCCAGCGTCATGCTCAGTTCTGTAGACAAAAAGACCTTTAAAAAGCTGGATTGTCATGTGACCTGCGAGCCAAAGAGAGTGTAAACTTACAGCATATCTTTTCTGGGTGCGATACCATACTCCTTCAGATATGCTCTGTAAAAGGAAGAATAATCGTGAAAGCCTGCATTTAATGCTGCCTCACTGATACTCATGCCGTTATTTTTCAACTCTCGCACTCTGGTCAGCCGCTTCTTACGGATATATTCCTGAATGGTGAGACCGGTTGCTTTACGGAATGCACGGCACAAATAATATTTAGACATGTAAAATTTTTCTTCCAAGGCATTCAAGGTAATGTCTTCTGAATAACAATTATTTAAGTATAACATAACAGGCTTCATGGGGTTGTTGGTCAAATCAGCCGCCGAGAAGCCTGCTATTTTATTGACCAGATATAAGATTTCAATAACAGTGGCCACTAAAATAGGTGTGCTCCTCTCCAATGTATATTCTTCCGAATACTTCCTGTAGCGTTCAAAGGCATCCAATAGCCCGCTGGTCTTCACCAGTTCTGCCCCAATCTTATTATCCTTTCCCTGAAAGTTTCTGATAAACTGGGTTTCATACTCCTGACAATGGTTCTCTTTAAAAAACTCCGGAGCAACCATCATGATGATCCTTCTGTAGCACGCAGGACGATTGTGAAATATTCTGTGCATCTCATGCTTTCTGATCAGGATAATATCCCCGGGCTCCAGGGTATAGCTCTTCTCTTCCACAACATAGGTTGCATCCCCTTCCAAAAACAAAAGTAATTCATACTCATCATGATTATGCAGATAAAAGTTTCCATTGGACGGATCTTCGTTGCAAGAGTAACCAATGCTGTAATGGTGTTGAATCATCTTTCTTCCTCCCTTGATCATCTAATTGCACTATACCCCAAATGTGCAATAAATGCAATGTCTGGAGCAATTTTAGATATAGTTTCTTATAAAATTGTCTGCTATTCTGTAGTTAACATGCTATTGAAAAATAAAAGGGCAGGTTCTCACCTGCAGAAAGGACGCAGTAAAATGGAAAAATTAAGATTAGGTGTGGTCGGCTATGGAAACATGGGTACCGGACACGTAGGAAACATCATGAAAGGAAAAGTACCCAATATGGAAGTCAGTGCTGTATGCGACTGCTCTCCTGCCAGATTGGACGCTTGCAAAAAATCTTTTCCTGAAATCCCCACTTTTGACAATGCAACAGACCTTTTTAAAAGTGGATTATGCGATGCGGTAATCATTGCTACCCCTCATTATGATCACCCTGCACTGGCCATCGAAGCCTTCTCCCATGGCCTTCATGTTATCACAGAAAAGCCCGCCGGTGTTTATACCAAACAGGTAAAGGAAATGAACGAGGCTGCTGCAAAGTCCGACAAGCTTTTCGGCATTATGTATAACCAACGTACCAATCCTGTATATCAGAAGCTTCGTCAGATGATTCAGAGAGGTGATTTGGGACATATTAAGAGAGTTACCTGGATCATTACAGACTGGTACAGACCTCAGGCTTATCATGACAGCAGTACCTGGCGCTCAACTTGGAAAGATGAAGGCGGTGGTGCACTGATCAATCAGAATCCTCATCAGCTGGATCTTTGGCAGTGGCTTTTCGGCATGCCGGACAAAATCTTAGCAAAGGCAAGTTTCGGCAAATATTATGATATCGAAGTGGAAGATGATGTCATGGCTTATTTTGAATATGACAATGGTATGACCGGTGAATATATCACCTCTACCGGTGAGGCTCCGGGCACAACCCGTTTGGAAATCGCCTGCGACATGGGCAAAGTTGTAGTTGAGGACAATCAGATCATCTTCAAGAGAAATGTAATCTCTG
>JAZUCP010000036.1:0-8562 GCA_045639165.1 Acetatifactor sp.
AATATCCGTAATTTTGACCGAGACAGAATGGTGCTTTTTGATGAAAAGAGTGCCTTTGATGGACTGATCAAGGATGGTATGTTCGGAGATTTCTCCAATTCCTTTGTGATTATCCTTGGGGAAGAGATTCCCGTTAAATATGCCAAATATTCCAATGACAGAAGAGCAGAATATCAGATTAAGACACAGATCTGCAAGGAAGAGGATGGAAGTTTTCAGGTATATAAGTATCCCTTGACTTCTGCGGCACAGTCCCATGTAAGAGGAATGGAGCTTGCCTATGAAAATCTTTGCAAGCGATATGAAGGCAGCTGCTTAAAAATCAATACATGCAGGCTTGTGGAAGAAGAGGGAGAAGTTTGTGCCTGCTTTGCCTTTGAAAAAGGGGTGACTTTGGCCGAATTGATGGATGCCTGTCTGGAAAAGGAAGATTTTGAAGGCTTCCATAGGCTTTTTGATGAATATATGGAAAAAGTAGGGTACAGGGAAGACTATCCTGCAGCAGATTTTGATCTGATTTTTGCCAATATTCTGATAGATGGGGAAGACTGGACTTTAATTGATTATGAATGGACCTTTGGAAAGGCCATTGAAACCAAGGAGCTGGCATTCAGAGCGGTGTATTGTTATCTATTGGAGGATGAAAAGCGAAACAAGCTGCAGTTGGATCGTGTGCTGGATCGATTGGGAATTACCCAGCAGGATGCGGAAAATTATCGAGCTCAGGAAATGGACTTCCAGAAATTTGTAACCGGCAATCGTGCCGCCATGGGTGAGATTCGTAATCTGATAGGGTATAAATTGCTGGAGCCCGGGAAATGGATTCATAAATTCCAGTCAGCGGAAGGCGCATTGAGAGTCCAGGTTTACGAGGATACGGGTGCCGGATACAGTGAGGAACAGTCCGGATTTATTCAGGATGCATACCAGGGAGAGCAACTGGTGGAGTTTACCTATGAAGTCAGCGGGAATGTAAGGATGCTTCGGATAGACCCTGCTATGGATAGCTGTGTGTGCAGAATTCTGGAAATGACTTTTAACGGGGAGCGGGTTCCCCTGGAAAAACGTAAGATGATGATTGTCAACGGTCGCGTGGCAAAGGGAATGGATGAGGAAAGTGGAAGCTATTGCCCAAGCATTGTGTTCCCTACTACGGATCCCAATATCAATATTAATATTGCAGAATTGAATAGGAAAGCAGCCAATTCCCTGTATGTAAAGATGGAAGTTGTCCGACTTCCCCTTTCCATGGCAAAGGATATGGCAGCTTCCGTAAAGAAAGTATTTTAAGATAAGGTGCTTAAGAGAGGGTAAAAGCGTGGGACTGAAAGGGACTGTAAAGCAGTTTTTTGTAAAGAAAAATGAAAATAGATATGAGAAGCTGCTTGCGGGAAAGAAGGTCAACTATGATACCTGGATTCAAAAGCAGGAAAAGAAAAAAGATCTTCGGGGTGAGGCAGTGGAGTATGTGCTGCTGTTACAAAGAAACGGCAGTTTAAGTCCCATGGCCCATGCCAGGATCACCAAATTGTTTCAGGAATATCCACAGGTACAAATCTTATATGGGGATGAGGATCTGTTAGGGGAAGAAGGCAAGCGGGAAAATCCATGGTACAAGCCCGGTTGGTCCCCGGATCTGTATTTGTCCCAGTTTTATTTGGGAAGTACAGTGGCTATTCGGAAAGAATTGATGGATCTTGTGTGGAAGCTCACAGAGGAAGAGGCCTTTACCAGTCAGGTCATGTTTGAAAATCCGGCAGAAATCAGAAAGGGTCTGACCAAGGCCTTAAGAACCTGCGGTGCTTTCGAAAAAGGCTGCGACTGTGTAGCAAGATGTCCACATATCTTATTTACTGTGAATCGTTCTCATGTGTGGGAAACCTATCTGAGCTCCAAGGAGAAAAAAGAAGATGTTTTCGGAGAAATAAATGACATATCTGTCATTATTCCTTCCAAGGACAATCCTGCTGTTTTAACAAAGTGTGTGGAATCCTTAAAAAAAATTCCCGGTCTGGAGATTATTATTGTAGATAATGGCAGCAGTAAGGAGAATCGGGATAAGGTCTCCATGCTGACAGATACAGTAAATACGGATATTCAAAGACGTCAGTCAGCCCGTTATCTTTATCATCCCATGGAATTTAATTTCTCAAAAATGTGCAATCTTGGTGCAAGGGCGGCCTTTGGGAAATATTTACTCTTTTTGAATGATGATATTGAGGCTTGTGGTACGGAGTGGATCTACGCCATGAGACAAAAAGCGGCGAAGCCCTATGTGGGAGCTGTTGGCCTGAAATTATATTATCCGGAGGGCAATCGGATCCAACATGCAGGAATTACCAATCTGCCTGTGGGACCAGTGCATAAGATGCAGTTTGCGGAGGATGATAAAAGTATTTATTTTGACAGAAACAGGGCGGATGTGAATTGTCTTGCAGTGACAGGCGCCTGCCTGATGATAGAAAAAGGAAAATATGCAGAGGTAGGAGGCTTAAAAGAAGCCCTTCGTGTGGCTTACAATGATGTGGAGCTGGGATTTGGGTTGTACGAAACTGGCTATCAGAATGTGGTGCTGAATTCCTACTATGCATATCATCATGAGTCTTTAAGCAGAGGAAATGATGACTCCAAAGAAAAGCTGGATCGGTTGATCGGTGAGAGAAACAAGCTCTACCAGATGCATCCGACACTGAAGGGTGAGGATCCTTATTACCCGGAAGGCTTGTCCAAGGACGGGCTGGACAGTCGGATCGTGCCCGCATATGTGAATGCTCATAATACGGTACAGTCCGGAAAATTGAAAAAGGTAAAGCTTGACCTGGTAAAGGTAAGGGTGGATCAATGTTTGTTTTTAGGTATTGAGCTGAGTAAATCCGGTCACATAAAAGGCTACGGTGTGGTCCTGGGAGACAATAATGCCTGCTATGACAGATATCTAGTGCTTGCTAAGGTGAGCAAAGATACAAAGCCAGAGGGAAAGGAGCAGGTTCCTGTACTGCTGGTAAAAACCAATTCCCAGTATCGCCAGGATCTGGAAGAAAATATGGCAGAGCAGGTAAATGTGGCCATGTCAGGTTTTCATATCTGCCTGAACAAGGAGGCAGAAAGGATGCTTGAAAAGGGTGCGGAATATCGCATCGGCGTCATGGCAGTCAACAGAATCAATAAAGGTAAGCTTCTGAACTGGAGCGAACGATACTTTACAATAGAAAGCTGAAAGGAAGAGCTATGAATCAGGAAATGGATTACAAGAAAGCATATGAGGCAGAGCGTGAGAAATGCATGGATCTGAGTGATAGAATCGTGATTTTGGAATCTGAGAATGAAGATTTACAGTTTAAATTAGATAAAATAAAAAATAATACATTCTGGAAGGCAACCAAGCCGGCTAGAAGCATGATTCATTTCGTGCTTCGCCAGAAGGAACGTTTGGGAACCATTGGCGGACCCAAAGATTTTGTGCGCAAAGTGCGGAATAAACAGCAGCAGATTGGTTTGATGAAGTCCTATGGTACGGATAGCTTCCCTACCCCGGAAGAGGCAAAGCGTCAGAGAGAGACGGCGTTTGAACGCAGGGTAAAGATCAGTATTTTAGTGCCCCTGTGGAATACCCCCAAAGAATTCCTGGTGGAAATGCTGGATTCGGTGATAAATCAGACCTATGAAAACTGGGAATTGTGTCTGGCAGACGGGTCCGACCAGGAGCATGCCTATGTGGGTGAAGTGTGTGGTGAATATGCCCAGAGAGCAGACGGACGCATTGTATATAAGAAGCTTCAGAAGAATGAAGGCATTGCTGGCAATACCAATCAGTGCTACAAAATGGCCACCGGTGAATATATCGGTCTTTTTGATCATGATGATGTGCTTCACCCCAGCGTCCTTTATGAATATGTAAAGGCCATCAACGAACAGGGGGCAGATTATCTGTATTGTGATGAAACCACCTTTAAAAGCGGTGATATCAATAAGATGCTGACCATGCATTTTAAACCGGATTATGCGCCGGACAATCTTAGGGCAAACAATTATATCTGTCATTTCAGCGTATTTTCCAGAGAGCTTTTGGAAGGAACGGATCTGTTTCGTACCCAGTTTGACGGCAGCCAGGATCACGATATGATTTTGCGTTTGACAGACAACGCGAAGAAAGTGGTACATGTAAGAAAGCTTTTGTATTACTGGAGAAGTCATGCAGGCAGTGTGGCTTCCGGAATCGGTGCAAAGCCCTATGCCATTGCAGCGGCAAAGGGAGCCATTGCAGATCATTTGCAGAAGCATGGAATGAGCCATTTCCAGATTACCAGTACCAGAGCCTGTGAGACTATTTTCCGGATTCGTTATCAGATTTTGGGGGCACCTAAGATCTCCATCGTGATTGCCAATAAGGATCATGCCGAGGATCTTCGCAGATGTGTAAGCTCCATTATTCAAAAATCCACCTATTCTAATTATGAAATCATTGTTGTGGAGAATAATAGTACTACTACAGAGATTCAGGAGTTGTACGACCAGCTCACCAAGGAGCATGATTTTATTAAGGTGGTTCGATTTGAGGGAAGGTTCAATTATTCAGCGGTAAATAACCTGGGTGTAAGTCATGCAGAGGGAGAGTATATTTTACTTTTAAATAATGACACGGAAGTGATCAGCGCCAACTGGATGGAAGAGTTGCTCATGTATGCACAGAGAGAAGATGTGGGAGCGGTAGGTGCAAAGCTGCTGTATCCGGATAAGACCATTCAGCATGCAGGTGTGGTCATCGGTTTGGGGGCTCATCGCACAGCCGGACACAGCCATTATAAAATACCCCAGCAGAATCTGGGATACATGGGAAGATTGTGTTATGCGCAGAATATGTCCGCAGTGACAGGTGCCTGTCTGATGGTAAAGAAGAGTCTGTATCAGCAGGTGGGTGGACTGGAGGAAAGCTTAGAGATCTCCTTAAATGATGTGGACTTCTGTCTGAAACTACGGGAAGCCGGATATTTGAATGTGTGGACCCCATTTGCCATTTTGTATCACCACGAATCCATCTCCAGAGGTCTGGATGATCAGGGAGAAAAGGCGCAGCGTTACAATAGAGAATCCGCTCTATTCAGAGAAAAGTGGAAAAAGGTATTGGACCAGGGAGATCCTTATTATAATCCTAATTTTTCCCTGGATCGCAGTGATTTTGCACTGAGAAAACCGGAATAAAGGAGTCAGTATATGAATTATATGGACGCATATAAGCTTTGGCTCACAGATCCTTATTTTGACCAAGAGACAAAAAAGGAGCTGGAGTCAATCAAAGAAAATGAAAAGGAAATCGAAGATCGTTTTTACAGGGAATTGGAATTTGGTACAGGTGGACTTCGAGGCGTGATCGGTGCAGGCACCAATCGAATGAATATTTATACGGTTCGAAAGGCCACACAGGGTCTGGCCAATTATATTTTAAAACAGAAGACCCAGGAAAAGGGAGTGGCGATTGCATATGATTCCCGTTTTATGTCCCCGGAATTTGCACAGGAGACAGCACTTTGCTTCGCAGCAAACGGAATTAAGGCCTATGTGTTTGACGCCCTTCGTCCCACACCTGAGCTGAGCTTTGCATTGAGAGAGCTGGGCTGTACTGCAGGCGTGGTGATCACAGCTAGCCACAATCCGCCGGAGTACAATGGCTACAAGGTGTATTGGGAGGATGGTGCCCAGATCACTGCTCCCAGAGATAAGGAAATTATTGCGGAAGTTTTGGCAGTGACCGAGTATTCGGCAGTAAAGACCATGGAAAAATCCAAGGCAGAGGCGGCAGGATTCTATGTGACCCTTGGCAAAGAAATGGATGATGCCTATATGGAAGCTTTGAAAAAGCAGGTTATTCATCCGGAAATCATCAAAGAGGTTGCGGAGGATATTAAAATTGTCTATACCCCTTTGTGCGGCACCGGCAATATACCGGTGAGGAGAGTGCTTCAGGAGCTGGGATTTTTGCATGTGTATGTGGTGCCTGAGCAGGAAAATCCGGATCCCAAGTTTACTACTTTGGAATATCCCAATCCCGAGGACCCCAAGGCCTTCACCTATGCACTGCGCCTTGCCAAGGAAAAGGATGCGGATATCATTCTGGCAACGGACCCGGATGCGGACCGATTGGGCGTATATGCGAAAGATGCTGCTACGGGAGAATTTGTGCCATTTACCGGCAATATGTCTGGAATGTTAATTGCAGAATATCTGTTACGGGAGAAAAAAGCTACCGGTACCATGCCTGAAAATCCGGCACTGGTTACCACCATTGTAACCACTAATATGACCCGACCCATATCCGAAAAGTACAATGTAAAGCTCATTGAAGTATTAACAGGATTTAAATATATTGGCGAGCAGATTAAATTCTTTGAACAGAATCATAGCTTTGACTATGTATTTGGTCTGGAAGAAAGCTATGGATGTCTGGCAGGTACTCATGCAAGGGATAAGGACGCCTGCGTGGCGGTAATGTGCCTTTGTGAAGTGGCTGCATATTGTAAGAAGCAGGGAAAGACTCTCTGGGATATGATGCTGGAGATGTATGAAGCTTACGGATATTATAAAGAGGGACAGTATGCCCTTACCTTAAAGGGTATTGAAGGTTCCAAGCAGATTGCAGAGATTATGAATAAGCTTCGCTCTAACCCACCGGAAATGATCGGTAAGGCGCCGGTGATTGGATTCAGGGATTATCAGGAAAATAAAAAGATCAATCGACTGACAGGAGAGGTTACAGAAACCGGATTGCCGAAGTCCAATGTCTTGTATTTTGAGCTTCCCGAGGATTGCTGGTGTTGTGCAAGACCTTCTGGAACTGAGCCAAAGATGAAGTTTTACATGGGTGTGACCGGCAGCAGTCTGGAGGATGCACAGCAGAAGCTGGATAGTCTCACAGAAGCAGTAAAGGAATTGATAAAGTAAGGAGTTTTGACTTGGGAAAGTTAAACAAAGATAATTTACGTAAAACCATATATTACCTGAAGAAGAACGGTATGAAAAATACCGTTCTTGCTGCGGTGGAGAGATTGCAAAAAAAGGAGTACGATGGGTATTCCTATGCGTCCCCTTCTGAAGAAGCGCTGGAGACACAGAGACAGTACGTCTGGAAAAACAAACCGGTTTTTAGTATTGTGGTGCCCCTCTATCATACACCGGAGCGTTATTTTCGGGAGCTGGTGGAGTCCGTACTTGCACAGACCTATTCATGCTTTGAGCTGATTCTGGCGGATGCCAGCAAGGATGAGGCCTTAAGGTCAGTGGCAGAAAGCTATTGTGACAGCAGGGTGCGTTACATAAAGCTTTCCGGCAATGAAGGGATTTCCCAGAATACCAATCAGGGAATCTTAGCGGCCAAGGGAGCGTTTGTGGCCTTGCTGGATCATGATGATCTTCTGACACCGGATGCTCTTTATGAAATGGCTTTGGCGGTGGAGAAGTATCCGGAAGTGGTACTTCTGTACACCGATGAGGATAAATGCGATGGAGAGGGGCGCAGATTTTACGAGCCCCATTTTAAGCAGGATTATAATGAAGATCTGCTTTTGACCAATAATTACTTCTGTCATTTTACCGCAATTCGGACAGAGGTTGCAAAAAAACTGCTCTTACGCAAAGACTATGACGGCGCCCAGGACTTTGATTTGGTGCTTCGGGTAACGGCCTTGGCGGAGAAAAATCAGGTGGTCCATATTCCCAAGGTTTTGTATCACTGGAGATGCCATACTGGTTCCACAGCCGCTAATCCGGAGAGCAAACGGTATGCCTACGAAGCGGGAAAAAGAGCGGTGGAGGATTACATCAGGCAAAAAGGCTGGATGGCAAAGGTGAGTCATTTAAAGCATCTTGGATTCTACCGGGTGGATTACGAAGCAGATATCTTCAGCCAGCGTCCTGAAGTGGGCGCTGTAGGGGGACGGGTTCTGGATAGAATCGGTCGTATTCAGGGGGGCATGATGGATGCTCAAGGAAACGTGGCTTTTAAAGGGCTCTATGATGGCTTTTCCGGCTATGTAAACAGAGCGGCCCTGGTACAGCAGGCAGAGGCGTTGGATATCAGATGCATGAAGCTGAATCCTTCCTGCGTGGAGCTTGCCCGAAAAGAGGCCGGCCTGGGTGGATATGTGACGGAAGAAGGAAAGATTCTGTGGAAAAAACTGCCCCAAAATACTTCCTATGTGGATATCAGCTTAAAATTGTGCGAGGTTTTAAAGAATGCAGGGTATATCCTTCTTTGGGACCCGCAGGAGAAAGGAAAAGCATGAAAAACTGTAAAACTACCGTTGTAATTCCCAATTACAACGGTATCAAATATATTAGAGAATGTCTGGATTCCCTGACGGCTATCAAAGGTGAGGGAGAATTTCATACCCTGATAGTAGATAATGGCTCCACAGATGGAAGTCTGGAAATTATTCAAAAAGAATATCCCTGGGTAGAATTGATCCCTCTGCCGGAGAATACCGGATTCTGCCATGCAGTTAACGTAGGGATTTTGGCCAGTTCAACCGAGTATGTGCTGCTTTTAAACAATGACACCATGGTAAAGTC
>JAZUCP010000037.1:0-2868 GCA_045639165.1 Acetatifactor sp.
ATGGCTGCCAATCTGGTTCCCTATTAACCTGATCAGTGAGATTGCAGTTCCAATCTCGTTGTCCTTGCGTTTATTTGCAAATGTGTTATCGGGAACGGTTATGATGGCGTTGGTTTATGGTTTGTTGGGATGGTTTGCAACCATCTGGCCGGCGGCTCTGCATGTGTATTTTGACTTGTTCTCGGGAGCAATTCAGACATATGTATTCTGTATGTTAACAATGACTTATATCTCCAATGCAATTGGAGACAATTAATTTATAATCAGGAGGAAAATATAATGGAATTCAATGAAAGCTTTATTTTAGGATGTTCTGCAATTGGTGCAGGTCTTGCGGTTATCGCCGGTATCGGACCCGGTGTAGGTCAGGGTATTGCAGCAGGTCATGCAGCAGCGGCAGTAGGTCGTAATCCGGGTGCAAAGGGTGACATCATGACCACCATGTTGCTTGGACAGGCAGTTGCAGAAACCACCGGTCTTTATGGTCTGTTGATCGCATTCCTGTTACTCTTTGTAAAACCTTTAGTATAGGAGGCATCCGATGATACTATTAACAGAGGGACAGTCCATGTCAAGATTATTTGATCTGGATATGCAGCTAATCGCTGACTCCATACTGACCATTATTGCGGTGGGCGTATTGTTCTTCTTTATGAGTTATTTCCTGTTTGATCCGGTGAGAAAGATCTTAAATGATAGAAAGAACAAGATCAAATCTGAGCTGGATGATGCGAAAAACAGCATGGAACAGGCTGCGGTACTTCGTGGAGAATACGAAGAAAAGCTGAAAAATATCGATAAAGAGGCGGAGGAAATCTTGAGTGCAGCCAGACGTCAGGCACTTGCCAATGAAAGTGAAATCATTGCCAAGGCAAAGGAAGAGGCCGCAAGAATCGTGGAAAGAGCCCACACAGAAGCACTTCTGGAAAAACAGAAGATGGCGGATGAGATCAAAAAAGAGATTATTACTGTGGCATCTGCTATGGCGGGAAAAGTGGTTGCAGCATCCATGAATGCAGAGATTCAGGATCAGCTTATTGATGATACTTTAAAGGAAATAGGTGAAGATACATGGCTAAGGTAGTTGCAAAGACATATGGAGAAGCACTGTTTGAATTAGCCATGGAGAAGCAGAATCCGGAAAGCTTTTTAGAGGAAGCAAAGGGAATTTTACAGATCCTTGAGGAGAATCCGGAATTTGACAAGCTGATGAAGCATCCTAAGATTTCCAAAATGGAAAAGGAAGAGATCGTGGGAACTGTCTTTGAAGGCCGCATCAGCAAGGAGATGACAGGCTTCTTGAAACTCATCGTAAATAAAGAAAGATATAATGAAGTGCAGAATATTATCCGCTATTTTGCACAGCGTCTGCAGGAGGAACGTGGAATCGGTACTGCCTTCATTACCACAGCGGTGGAATTAAGCCAGGCACAGAAGGAAGCAGTGAAGGAAAAATTGCTTTCCACCACCTCCTATAAGGTAATGGAGATGCATTACAATGTGGACGAATCCATTATCGGCGGAATGATTATCCGAATCAAGGACAGGGTCGTAGACAGTAGTGTGCGTACGAAACTGGAGGAAATGAAAAAACAATTATTACAAATTCAGTTAGGTTAAACTGAATGGAAAGGTGAACCAATTCATGAATTTAAGACCAGAAGAAATCAGCTCTGTGATTAAAGAACAGATCAAAAGGTATGCGTCTGAATTGGATGTTTCCGATGTAGGTACCGTAATCCAGGTAGCAGACGGAATTGCCCGTATTCATGGCCTGGAAAATGCAATGCAGGGTGAGCTTTTAGCATTCCCCGGCGATGTGTATGGCATGGTATTGAACCTGGAAGAAGACAATGTGGGTGCGGTACTTTTAGGAAGTGCCCGTAATATCAACGAAGGCGACACTGTAAAGACAACAGGTCGTGTAGTTGAGGTGCCCGTAGGCGATGCCATGATGGGACGAGTAGTAAACTCCCTGGGTCAGCCTATCGATGGAAAAGGTCCTGTTCAGACAGACAAATATCGTAAAATAGAACGAGTTGCAAGCGGTGTTATTACTAGAAAATCCGTAGATACCCCTCTGCAGACAGGTATTAAGGCAATCGACTCCATGGTTCCCATCGGAAGAGGACAGCGAGAACTGATCATCGGTGACAGACAGACCGGTAAGACTGCAATTGCCCTGGATACCATTATCAATCAGAAGGGCCAGAACGTAAAATGTATTTATGTAGCAATTGGTCAGAAGGCTTCCACGGTTGCAAATATTGTAAAGACTCTGGAAGAATACGGTGCTATGGCTTATACAACCGTTGTTGTATCCACTGCAAGTGATCTTGCACCATTGCAGTATATTGCACCCTATGCAGGCTGTGCAATCGGTGAAGAGTGGATGGAGAACGGAGAAGATGTATTGGTAGTGTATGATGATTTAAGTAAGCATGCGGCTGCATATCGTACACTTTCCCTGCTGCTTCGTCGTCCGCCCGGACGTGAAGCCTATCCCGGAGATGTATTCTATCTGCATTCCAGACTGTTGGAGCGTGCTGCAAGAATGAATGAAGAGTACGGCGGCGGTTCCCTGACAGCGCTCCCGATTATTGAAACTCAGGCGGGAGATGTTTCCGCATATATTCCGACCAATGTAATCTCTATTACAGATGGTCAGATTTATCTGGAAACAGAAATGTTTAATGCAGGTTTCCGTCCGGCAGTAAATGCTGGTTTATCCGTTTCCCGAGTAGGTGGTTCGGCACAGATCAAGGCCATGAAGAAGATTGCAGCACCAATTCGTGTGGAATTGGCGCAGTATCGTGAGCTTGCGGCATTTGCACAGTTTGGTTCAGAGCTGGATGCAGATACCAAGGA
>JAZUCP010000038.1:0-4042 GCA_045639165.1 Acetatifactor sp.
CTTTTAATAATAATATAATGGCAGTATTTCTCTTTTGCCAATTCTGCCATTTTTTCCACCACTAACACCTCAGCATCCATCACAAGCTGCAAATCCGTATAAAATCCCCAGCGATCAATGGTTACCTCTCTTCCATAAGGCATGCATACATAAGCAGAATACTGTCTGACATACTGAAGCATTTCTTTTGGAAAGACCGCCATTACTTCACGCCCTTCCACTTCTATAGCTTCACATATTTCCACCACAGTCTGAGGGATATGATATAAATTTTCAGCCTTTTTAAAATTCACATTGCGGTAGATCAGGCTTCCGGAAAGCATAATACAAACCACCGAAAACAGCAAGAATACATATCGGATTTTCCCCTGAAAACTTTTGTATAGACATACAATCCCATAGGCAAGCACAAGGGTGACCGGCACTAACCACAGAATTCGATAATAAATTTCATCCCCAATGAACCCGTATACCAACCGACAAAACAGGGGATTAAAATACAGAAACAGAAAAACAACCGGCATATATATAAACAGAATCCTTTTTGCACGATCCTTTTCCACGAAAAACAAATACACTACCATGATCAGAAAAAAAGCTGTTATCAGACCGGTCCCCATATAGTCTTCAAATAATACCATTGCAGATTCCCACATAAGAACCTCCTATCCCAATTTAAGATACATCAATGCGAATATCACTGCCGGAATACAGCAGACTGCCATATTTATAATCAGGCGAATATTTCGATATGCAATCCCTGCACACAGTCCTGCCGCACCCAGAAAGAGACACACCAAAAATGTTCCCAAGGTACTGCACAGGCAAGCTGACGTTACCGTTGCACACATAACAATCCACAACATCCGCTGTACCTTTTGCTCTTCCTGCACCTGTCTGAATATCATGAGTAACAGCAATACCATCACCGGCACGATAATATTACCCAATGCCGCTTTTCCCTGTCTGCTTCTTGCAATCATAAAATTCTCCGGCGTTTTGTAAGAATAATCCCCAAACAACACCAAAAGTGCTGTAAAACACAAAAACGCAGGCCGATTTTTTTCATTATCAGGCCACAAATATTCTGCAATTTTGTAAAAAATCACATAGGTCATTCCGATGAGCAAAGTTCCCACCATCACATGTGCCACAAATACCGGTTTAAATCCGGAAATCCTTGCCAAAAATGCAATCCAAATCGGAAACGGTGCCAAACCATGACGAATATCCAGCCCTGTTTCTCCCATACTATAAGGCATAATTTTGTAAAGCGTGTCACTGGCCTCCGTAATGGTCGATACCGCCACATAAAAGGCATCGTCTCCGTCTGCATAAGTTAAAAAAAAGGATGCCAGCAACTGAATCAATACCAGGACTCCAAAGATACACCAACCTACTTTTTCCAAACCGCCAAGGCACTTTTTCGATTCTCCTGTCTCTTCCGATCTTCGACCTATGTTTTTCAAGGTTAAATATCCGCCCGCAACTGCCAATCCCCCTGAAACACCCGCAAATCCATACACCACATAGGGAAACATCCCTGTGTATTTCTCTTCCAGCAAGACACAGGGGACACAAATTAACTGGAACACTGCCCACATCAACATATATCCGGCTATACACATAAACGCCGGAGATTTCTTCTGTTTATCCACAAAAGCCGCCGGAATCCCCCCTATGCAAAGGGGAATTCCCAGCAGCCACACAATCAATCCTACAAAACCCAATATTCTCATATCCTATCTTGACTCATAAAAAGCTTTTACCTGTTCGCAGATATAATCCACCTGTTCCAATGTAAGACTATAATACATAGGCAAGCGAAGCAATTTCTCGCTTTCTTTTGTTGTATATCTGTCTTCTCCGTGGAAGCGTCCGAACTTCATGCCGGCCGGTGCGGAATGCAAAGGAATATAATGGAATACGGAGTATACCCCATTTGCCTTCAGGTAATCGATCAATGCAGTTCTCACTTCCAAATTTACTGCCTTAATATAAAACATATGTGCATTGTGCACACAGCCTTCCGGTATTACCGGCAATTCGATGTATCCGGCCTCCGCAAGAGGCTTTAAAGTTTCATAATAACGATTCCAGCATGCGAGTCTTGCATTGTTGATCTCATCCGCCAGTTCAAGCTGTGCATAGAGATATGCCGCATTCATATCACTTGGCAAATAGGAAGATCCAAAATTAACCCAGGTATACTTATCCACCTGTCCTCTGAAGAATTTCGAACGATCCGTTCCCTTTTCACGGATAATTTCCGCATTTTCAATATTCTCAGGATCTCTGATCAGGATGGCTCCCCCTTCACCCATACTGTAGTTCTTGGTTTCATGGAAGCTATAGCAGCCATAATCACCGATGGTTCCCAAAGGCTTTCCTTTATAGGTTGACATAACACCCTGTGCCGCATCCTCAATGACCTTTAAATTGTACTTTTTTGCAATCTCCATAATCTTGTCCATCTCACAAGATACGCCTGCATAATGAACCGGAGCAATAGCCTTGGTCTTCTCTGTAATCGCAGCTTCGATGAGATTTTCATCAATATTCATGGTATCCGGACGAATATCCACAAATACAGGCACCGCTCCACGAAGCACAAATGCATCCGCTGTAGATACAAAAGTGAAGGAGGGAAGGATAACCTCATCTCCCGGCTGAATATCCGCCAAAAGAGCAGCCATTTCCAATGCATGGGTACAGGATGTGGTCAGCAGACACTTAGGGGTACCGGTTCTTTCTTCAAACCACTGATTGCACTTGCGTGTATATCCACCATCACCACAGATCTTCTGATTTTCCACACATTCCTTCATATATTCCATTTCTTTTCCCGTAAAAGGCGGGACATTAAAGTTAATCATCTCATTTGCTCCTTTCAGCCTATGCCTATCAATTTCAATATAACACTATTTCCTGATTTTGTGTATCCCTTTTCGTATTCCTTTAAAAATATATGCTCGAATCCAATCAATCAGGGTTCCCACAATATATACCACACACACCGATGCAACACATCTTAACAACATAATGATCACACTACCTTCACCGGTGGATCCGATCCATTTGGGCCAAAGATATCGTACTTCTATCTGCTCGTGGCAAAGATATACTCCTAAGGAGTAGGGGGCCCATCTGCAGATCCATCTGCCAATCCGACCTTCTCCGGAAATCTTCCAATGCAGAAAAGCCTGGAACAATCCCACCGCAGCCAACAGATTTAACACATGATTATAGTCAAAACCAATTTTAATAAAGTGATCCAGGCTGCCCGTCTTCAAATAAACCATTCTCACAACAAAAGTCAGGCAAAAAATTCCCAGTGCACCACCAAAATAACAGATCAGTCCTCTTTTTACAACTTTTCCTTCCCCCAGAATCGGCAGTCCATACAAACGAATATATGCCGCCACTAAAAAGACACACAAAAACCATATAGCGTCATTGCCCGACCGATCAATGGCCAGCTCCACCGGAAGAATGGTTTTGCTGACGGAAAAGAATAACAATAAGGCCAGAATGGTATATCCTAATTTTTCCTTACTCATGGACTTGGCCGCTGCACTTAACACCGGACTAAATAAATACATGATCACATATGCTGTAATAAACCAATACTGTTCCATCTGTACCGGCAGTACATCTCTTAAAAGATGATATATATTAAAGTATCCCGGTTCCAAAATTCCCACAGCCAAAAGCGTCAGGGGAATGAGCAGGGTATAAAACAATACCTGACACAGCAGCTCCACCAGTCTTCTCGGCTTAAATCCAGTCTCCACCAACAAATATCCGCTGATCAACATGTATACATTCACGGCCACAGCGGATAAACTCTCCAGTCCCCAGGCTACATAGCCGTTTAAGTTCATTTCCCCGGTCAGGGACGGAAGTACCCCTCCCTTGTCCAAATAATGCAGGGTAACCACCATCATCATGGCAATGATTCGCAGCAGCTCTATACTGACAATCCTTTTTTTCATCTACAGGATTCCTCTCTACTTTTTCCAGCTTCCTACAGCTTCCCCCA
>JAZUCP010000039.1:0-3378 GCA_045639165.1 Acetatifactor sp.
AGGATGTGTTAACATAATATTTGGTAAGCAGGGGAGATTCTTCCTGAAACTGTCCGTAATTCCAGGCAAGTAAGGAGCTTTTATTATTCTCCTTCTGCATCTGAAAAGCCGCCTGAGGACAGAGATAGGAGAAAAAGTCCCGTCCCGTATCTGTTAAAATCTGCTTCGTATTTAAGCCAAGACCGATTCTTGCCATTTGCCCATATAATTCATTGGCCTTTTCCGGACCATACTTTGCTTCCAGCCGGGGTCCTAAAGTCCACACTGTACCTTCCGTATATCGGGCAATCTCAATCAATTCTTCCTCTGTAAAGGTATCCCCAATATCCTCCGGCCAAAAGAAGCTGTATTCCATAAAATTAGGCCAGACAAAACGGGACAAAAGCCCGGCATTTACTGATTTTTGAATCCTTCCCATACTGCCCGGAGTCTGGGTAATTTCTCCCGCTCCCCAAATACACAAAATAGCTGCCAGCATACAAGCCAGGATTCTCCCTCTTTGCACGGGGCTTTTCATCAATCTGATTCCTAAAGCAAGTACCACAAAGACGCCGGCCAGCCAGCCATAATCCGGTACCAAAAGGGCTGTCAGTACCCACAATCCGCAAAGT
Source organism: Acetatifactor sp. (assembly GCA_045639165.1). Classification (GTDB taxonomy): domain Bacteria; phylum Bacillota; class Clostridia; order Lachnospirales; family Lachnospiraceae; genus Acetatifactor. The sequence continues at coordinate 612 of JAZUCP010000039.1, forward strand.
TTCACGCATCTGCCAGTTTGTATTGATTCCTTCTGCTTCATAACAGCCAAACCGTCACACACCAGTATCAGACTCAAAGAAGCTACCAGGGAATAAGGCAAAACTGCCAGATGCATCTGCAGGATCATTGGGAAGCTCAATACATAGACGGCTCCAAAGACACATTTTATCTGATATCTCCAGCCCTCTCCACATATCCATCCGCCTGACTTTATCACATAAAGCAGAGAATACAATGCCAGTCCCAGCTGCAGTACATACAAAAAGACATAATAGGGAATCTTACAGATCCCTGAAAGACCTTTTGCAAACTTTATTAACAGAGGATACAAAATCCCCATATATTCATCTATGATCATATTATCTGCCGCCAGATTCAATAATCCGGTATCCAGAAACAAAGGCTCCCGAAACAGATTGGCAAACATCCAGCCCATTCCTAATCCAATCTGTAGAACCATCAGGATTCCAAAGAACCATCGCAGAATATATTTCAGTTCTTTCTTCATCGTCCCTTCCCCTCCAGATAATCCGCTATCAGATCTCCTATAAGTTGCTGCCCTTCTTTCGTAAGATGCAGCTTGTCATAAGTATAAATATCAATGGTGTCCGGCCCGATTCCGGAATGATGATACAGGTCGATCCACTCCAGATCATACTCCTGTGCAATATTTTTCTGAACTTCCACATATACGTCCAACACACCGCCGCCGAAATCCATCTCCGTACATTTGGCATTTTCCATAGCTATAAATTCACAGTATATGGGTGAGACCAGAATGATCCGAAGATTGGGAAAACGCTCCTGCAGCAAAGTGACGGTCTGTCTAAGCGCTCCCCCATAGGTGGTAATATCAAAGGGGTCTGCCTCATTGTCCGCCAACTGACCACTGTTATAATCATTGGTACCATGCTCAATCAGCAAAATATCCACCTGTTCAAAATCGATCCTGGAAAGAGTCTGAATACGATCATAAAAATAATCCAACACCTGACCGATCATATCGATATAATATTCCGAATAAGACACTCCGGACAACTGACTGGTCCAATCCCCTGTATAAATAGCCTGTGCCAGCTTCACCATACTCCACTGTCTTCCCGGAACAGATTCCCAATCTATATCTTGGCGAACAGACATGCCAGTGCCTCCGAGAGCTCCGTTGAACACGGTTTTTCCCAATCGTTCTTCCATCACCGTTGTTACCCCAAAGGACTCTGCATGATTGCCGATCACACTATCTCCCAGAAAAACCATATCATATGTCTGTGTTTTTTCCTCTTCCCTCACTGCAGTCAGGACAATTACGCCTGCCATCAATAAACCGATTCCTGCCAGCAAAACTTTTTTCATATTCTTCTTCAAGCGTATCGCCTCCTTTCCCGCATGCGTTTTTCATAGTTAATAAAATAGTACCATATCTGATAGGCATATGTCAAAAAAAAGCGCAGAAAGATTGCACATTCTCTCCTGATAGTTTAAAATAGAGTACAAGTATTCAGTCTGGAAAAAAGTCTTATCAAGAAAGGATCTGCCATGAAAGAAAAATTATACACCATACCACTAAACGATGCTGTAAACGCCCATGATGAATGCCCTTTTTGCTTTGTGGAAAGAGCTGTAGAACAGGACCTCATGGATTTTGTACTGGGCTCCGGAAGCTCCTATATGGAAGCGGATATCCGGGAGATGACAGATAAAGCCGGATTTTGCCGGGAGCATTTTAAAAAGATGTTTGATTTTGAAAATACACTGGGAAATGCGTGGATCTTAAAGACCCATTATATGAAAATCATCGGTGAAATGCAGCAACAGTTCAAATCTTTTACACCGGCTAAGGTCTCTTTCAAAGACAAGCTCTTAAAGACCACTCAGACACCCAACTCCATCGGTGTGTGGATCACAGAGAAACAGGAATCCTGCTACATCTGCAACCAGTTCAAAGATACCTATCAGAGATACTTAGATACCTTCTTCTATATGTATACCAAGGATGCGGACTTCAGAGAACGGATCAAAAACAGCAAAGGATTCTGCCTTGTTCACTTTAAAGATCTGATCGAAGCTGCTGATTTAAAATTAAACGACAAGGATAAGGCTGCATTTTACGATGTGGTACTTCCCCTGATGGAAGAAAATATGAAGCGTGTGGCGGAAGATATCGCCTGGATGGTAGAAAAATTCGACTACGAGAATCGGGATAAGCCTTGGAAGAACTCCAGAGATGCCATTCAGAGAGGCATGCAGAAGCTTAAGGGTGGTTATCCGGCGGATTTGGCTTATAAGATGAATAAATAGGTTGAGAATAGGGTTCAGGTGATTGCGAAGCTGCTTCGCAATCACCTGCTTTTGTTCCATGCATGTATGTCTTCTACTACAAAATATTCACTCTTTTACAATTGAAATTTTTGATATATATGTACTTGACTCATATGGTCTCAGATATTCAACCTCTGCATACCCTTTGTCAAACTCCTGATTCATACAATTCACTAAACAATTCTGCGGCTCCATGCAAATAAACGCATCTGCATTTCCGTTATACAACAGTCTAAAACCCATGTTTGTACTCTTTTCATAGCAAACTCTTAGATTGTTTTTAGTATCTTGGATACTCATTCTTCCATCTCTGCCACTTTTGTAATGACGACTTATCATTTGTTCACATGGCGGGAATTGGCCACGCTGCAGTTTCTCTGTAACATCATCCGCTTGGATCATTTTTCCCGTCGGAAGATATGTTTTCATATCTCTTTCTATCAAATC
>JAZUCP010000040.1:0-2971 GCA_045639165.1 Acetatifactor sp.
GTGGTGTGTAGCTTTACAGGGCTGGCATCTGTATGTAGCGGAATCATGAGAAATACAAATCACCTCGGAGAAGCCGCCAATGATATGTCTCTCACTTTGTCTGTCTTTGAAAGCGTGTTTGGACCAAAGGGTGGCACTTTCATTGCTCTCTGTATCGGATTATTCGCGTTTGCCACTATGATTGGGTGGGCTTATCAAGGAGAACGGGCTTTTGAATTTCTTGCGGGCGGGAAAACAAAATATAATATATACTATCGGTTTTTCTACGGAATCATTGCATTCTTCGGTTGCGTCTTTTCAGTAGAAACCATCTGGAATCTTTCCGACATTTGTAATGGATTGATGTCGATTCCTAATCTTTTATGTATCTGGCTGTTGGCACCTGGTATCTGCCGGGAAATTAAAGATTATCAAAAACATTGTGACAACCTATAAATTTTAAAACCCTCCTTATCGGTGTATCCGATAAAGAGGGTTTCTATCTTGTGAATTACAATTATTATCGATATTCTCCTAAAAAGAACAGTGCCAAAGTACCACATCCTGAATGGGAACCAATGGTGGGACCAATGTTATTGATCATAAAGTTTTCAAAGCCGAATTTCTCAGAAATGGCAGCCTTCAGAGCTTCTGCATCTTCCAAGCAATCTCCATGACTAATGAAGATATAGTCGTCTTTATTTTCTTGCGCCCAAGCACCCATCTGGGTTTCCATCATCTGAACTAAAGTAGCGATGGACTTCTTTCTGCCACGGACTTTACCAACTACGATCAGTTTTCCTTCGTTATCCACATGAATGATAGGTTTGATGCCAACCATACTGCCTACAATTGCACTAGTTTTGCTGACGCGACCGCCTCTGCAAAGGTGAAACAAATCATCAACCGTTACCAAATGCACCATGTTCAACGCATGTTCCTGCAACCACTGGGCAGTTTCTTCCATACTCTTTCCAGCATCTCTCATATTAGCCGCTTTATGCACAAGAAGACCTTCTCCCATGGAAGCCGCCAAAGTATCTACAACGACTATTTTCACATCAGGATGCTCTTCCATCACTTCCTCTGCAGCCATACGGGCACTGTTATAAGTACCACTCATGCCGGAAGTAAAAGCAAGATGAAGTATTTCTTTGCTGTCCTGAATATATTTTTCAAAATATTCCTTTGCATCTGCCGGATTGATCTGAGAGGTAGTGGGCATTTTTTCCTCTTCTCTCATCAAACGATAGAATTCCTTCCAATCGAGCTGGTTATCTTCCCCATAGGTCACGCCATCGATGATATAGGGAACAGCCATGCATTCAATATTATGTTCTTTTAGGTATTCTTTTGATAAATCTGCTGTACTATCCGTCGTAATTTTAAACATGAAACAACCTCACTTCAACTAAAATTTATTTTGTAGTGCTTCCAAATCCGCCATTTCTCTCTCCGTCTGCATCATCATCCACGGTAATGCCATACTCTAGAAAGATTCCTTGGGCAAATCCTGTCCCTTGTGCTACATCCACGGTTTTACCTTCGTTTGAATCATTGGTTAGTTTGATAAAAATATGACCTTCATTATCGGAATTGTAATAATCACTATCGATAATACCAACCGTGTTATTCAACTGTAAACGAAACTTAAATCCAAGACCGCTTCTGGGATATATTTTCAACACCCAATCCTCATCCATCTTACAACGGATACCGGTAGGAATTTTAATGGTAGTTCCGGGCGCCAAAGAAAAGGAAAAAGGTGCATAAAAATCATATCCGGCGCTTCCCTTCGTTGCTCTTTTCGGTAGGCAAAGGGACTGGTACATATCTAATACATCTGTATCGGAATACTCAGGAAAATCGTCTTTTATTGCATCACAAAATGCCTTTTCACTGACCTTAAAAAACTGTGCAACTCTCTTCATGTCAAATCTCCATTAATCACAACAAGAACAAATATTATCGGGTTTGTCCGTATGTACATAAATCTGTTCGTAATCTCTTGCATGCAATACAGGGGTCAAAGGATCCGGCTGCGCCAAAGTGCGCTTCACATCAATCACTCTTTGATTTTTGCTTCCCTTCCACAAGAGCTTCACATCGCGCTCTTCTAAAATAAACTCACCATCCACGACAACATCCACATATTTCATCATCGAATAGTATAGAATATTGTCCCACTTGTCACCTGTGTAAAGCCAAATGGTTTTGTCCGGATACTTCTCCTTGATTTCTGCCATAAGTTCACGCACTTCCAAGCGATTTGCGGGATGCAGAGGATCTCCTCCGGAGAAAGTAATGCCTGAAATATAGGATTTATCTAATTGTGCAAAAATTTCCTGCTTTGCATTTTCGTCAAACAGAATTCCACCATCAGGATCCCAAGTAATGGGATTCTGGCAGCCCTTACAGCAATGGTTGCAACCTGCCACCCAAAGAACAACGCGCAGACCATCTCCGTTGAGCATGTCATCCTTAGTAATATTATGATATCTCATGATTTATATCCTCATTTCTGCATATGTGATAACCACATGCTCCTTGCATGTGCATCATTCGCTTCGGCTTCGTTCCTCTGCCTACGCTCATGATGGACGCTCGTCAAATCCACAACATTTCATGCAAGCATGAAAATTGTGCACTTGTCTCGCTGTTATCACATACTTTTCCTTTCCGCAATTTCAGCCATTTTCGCTTCGTTGAGTCTGGTGTCACCATGTACACGGGAATAGGAAAGATATCCGTTCATACGGTCAATCTTGGTCAAATTCTTGCTTCCACATTTGGGGCAAACATCCATCTCCAATTCCTGATGTCCACAATCATCGCAATATGCCAAAGACATATTCACGCCTTCATAAAATCCCATGTCCATAGCACGATGAATCAAAGTCTTTACAGCCTCGATATTATAATCGATGGGATACTTCACGTACTGAATCTTACCGCCATTCATCAAATCCCAGAAACGATTCTCCAAATCCTG
>JAZUCP010000041.1:0-8952 GCA_045639165.1 Acetatifactor sp.
CGGAGCTTCTGCGCAAACGTTTGAATGCAAGAGAAAAGCAGATGGAGCAGAATATTGTTCTGAAGCTGAGTGGGCTTATGTTTATTGTAGGTTTTGTGGTCTGTGGTCTGGACTTTCGCTTTGGCTGGCTGGCGCTGTCGCAAGGTGTAGTTATTGGTGCGGTGATCCTATTCCTGCTGGCTTATTTGATGTTGGCAGAGGTGATTCGCGAAAATACTTATTTGTCCCGGACCATTGAGATTCAAGAGAATCAAAAGGTAATTGACACCGGGCTGTATGGAGTCGTGAGACATCCTATGTACAGTGCTACAGTAATATTATTTCTGGCCATGCCCTTGATATTGGGATCTTTATTTGGGTTTATTATTTTTCTGACCTATCCGTTGATTATTGCCAAGAGGATTCGGAATGAGGAGGCGGTGCTGGAGGAAGGTCTGGAAGGGTATCGGGAGTACAAAGAAAAAGTGAAGTATAAGTTGATTCCCTTTGTGTGGTAGGATATTTATGAAACGTAATTTAACTACATTGTGTTATATTGAAAAGAATGACTGTTATCTGATGATGCACAGAGTCAGCAAGAAGAATGACCTCAATGAAGGCAAATGGATCGGTGTGGGCGGACATTTTGAAGAAGGTGAAAGCCCGGAGGAATGTCTTGTGCGGGAGGTTTACGAGGAGACGGGATTGACGTTGACTTCATACAGACTGCGGGGAATCATTACATTTGTGTCCGATGAATGGGGTTGTGAATATATGCACCTATATACTGCGGATGATTTTGAGGGCGACATGGATGCAGCTTGGGAAAAATGTACCGAGGGTATCTTAAAGTGGATTCCCAAAAAAGAAATTTATGACTTGAACCTGTGGGAAGGTGATAGGATATTTTTGAAGCTTTTGGTGGAGAGTGATACGATTTTTTCTCTGAAACTGCGGTATCAAGGGGATGAATTGGTGGAATGGCAATGCCGGGAGTGGTAGAGGATAGAGAATATACATTTATTGAAGATATTGCCGGAAGGGCAATTGTAAGAAAATACAAAGTAAATAAAATTCAGGAGGAAAAAATCATGAACGAGTATTTAGAGAAAATTGTGGAAGTGAAAAAACAGCGAATGGTAGAGGCTTACAAAAAACATCACATGGAGCTGATCTTCATGGAAAATGCAGAACAATTGCGAGAATACTTAAAGGGTATCTTACATAGTGGGAAGAGCGTATGCGTAGGCGGTTCCCAGACCTTATTTGAAACCGGCGTGATCGATCAAATCAGAAACAGTGATGTGGTCTTTTATGATCGCTACGAAGAGGGACTGACGCCTGACCAGATTCAGGAAGTATTCAGAAAGGGATTCTTCAGCGATATTTATTTTACCAGCACCAATGCCCTTACTGTGGACGGCTGCCTGTACAATATCGACTACACCGGCAATCGTGTTGCATCCATGATATATGGTCCCAAGGAAGTGTATGTGATCGCAGGAAAAAATAAGGTGTTTGACAGCGAAGCTTCCGCCATCGAACATGTGAAAAATGTGGCTTGCCCTGCAAATTGTGCAAGATATCACAGAAACACCCCTTGCGTAAAGCTGGGAAAATGCATGGATTGTGCATCTGAGGAGAAGCTGTGCAGCTCCTATGTAAAGATGGGCTTCCAGAAGGAATTAAACCGTATCAAGGTGATCGTGCTGAATGAGGAATATGGGTTCTAAGGCAGGATTGGGTGGACCTGCGATGTGAAGGAAGAGGCAGAAGAACTGGCAGAGTGGGGCGTAGACTTTATCACCTCTAATGTGCTGGAGTAGGAGAGGGGAAGTGTATTTTCCACTTGACAAATTGAAGCCTTATGGACTACAATTTATGACAGATATATTGCGTTGAAGAGGGCTAGTACGGATACAAAGCATTACAGAGAGAAGGTCGCTGGTGGAAGGCTTTTATGGGGAGTATCGGGAACCTGCCTCGGAGCACTGTATGAAAGTACAGCGTAGCACCGGCGTTAACGGTAGGATGAGATGTATGCGTATTGCATGAATTAGGGTGGTACCGCCGATTTTTCGGTCCCTATGTGGGCTGAAAGTTCGGCGGTTTGTTGCGTTTCGCAGAGCCAGGCGGCCACGACGCGCAAGCGGATGCTTGCATACGCGTGAGAGAAAGTGGACATCTGGCGAGCGAAGCGAATGAGAAACACCAAAGGTGTTTCGAATCTGCGGATGAAAGAGCAGAGCCAGGCGGATGTCATCTGAAAAGCAAGAAAAAGACACTTTCGTCCGCCGGAAAAGGCGAAGACGGCGTGGAAAAGTCATCTGAAAAGCAAGAAAAAGACACTTTCATCCGCCGGAAAAGGCGAAAACGACGTGGAAAAGTCATCTGAAAAACAAGGAAAAGACACTTTCATCCGCCGGAAAAGGCGAAGACGGCGTGAAAAAGTCATCTGAAAAGCAAGAAAAAGACACTTTCGTCCGCCGGAAAAGCAAAGAACGCCGGAAAAGGAAAAGACAGAAGGAAAAACACCCGAAAGGACCAAGAAACACCCCAAAAAGACCAAAAAGCACCCGAAAAGACCAACAAAAGAGCTTTCAAAAAGAACTATGAAAAGGAGAATTTAAAATGGCAGACAAGAAAATGGTAGAAGCGATCACGTCCATGGATGTGGATTTCGCGCAGTGGTACACAGACGTTGTAAAAAAAGCAGAATTAATTGATTACACCAGTGTAAAAGGATGTATGGTAATCAAGCCTGCAGGATATGCTATCTGGGAGCTGATCCAGAAGCAGTTAGATGATAAGTTCAAAGAGACCGGTGTAGAGAATGTATATCTTCCTATGTTTATCCCGGAATCTTTGCTTCAGAAGGAAAAGGATCATGTAGAAGGATTTGCTCCAGAAGTTGCATGGGTAACCCATGGCGGATTAAATCCGCTGCAGGAAAGACTTTGCGTAAGACCTACTTCAGAAACTTTATTCTGTGATTTCTACAAGAATGATATTCATTCCTATAGAGATCTTCCAAAGGTATACAATCAGTGGTGTTCAGTAGTTCGCTGGGAAAAGGAAACCAGACCTTTCCTTCGTTCAAGAGAATTCTTGTGGCAGGAAGGCCATACTGCACATGCGACAGCAGAGGATGCAGAAGCAAGAACCGTGCAAATGTTGAATGTATATGCGGATTTCCTGGAGCAGGTATTGGCAATTCCGGTAGTAAAGGGTCAGAAGACTGAGAAGGAAAAATTTGCAGGTGCAGTGGCTACCTATACAATTGAAGCATTGATGCATGACGGTAAGGCTCTTCAGTCCGGTACCAGCCACAACTTCGGTGATGGATTTGCACAGGCATTCGGTATCCAGTTTGCAGATAAAGACAATAAATTAAAATATGTACATCAGACCTCATGGGGTATGACCACCCGTCTCATCGGTGCCATTATCATGGTTCACGGTGATAATGAAGGTCTGGTACTGCCTCCAAAAGTAGCGCCTACTCAGGTGTGCATCGTTCCTATCATGCAGAAGAAGGCAGGCGTTTTGGATAAGGCTTATGAATTGAGAGATCTGTTAAAGTCTAACTTCCGCGTGAAAGTAGATGATACCGACAAGAGTCCCGGATTTAAGTTTGCGGAAGCGGAAATGAGAGGCTATCCGATCCGTGTGGAAATCGGTCCCAAGGATATTGAAGCAGGTAAGTGCCTGATCGTACGTCGTGATACCAGAGAAAAGATCGAGGTGAGTCTGGACGAGCTGGAAGCAAAGGTAGGCGAACTTTTGGAAACCATCCAGAAGGATATGCTGGAAAGAGCAAGAGCTCACAGAGAAGAGCACACCTATGTTGCTACCAATTTTGAGGAATTTGAGGCAATTTTCAATGAAAAAGCAGGCTTTGTAAAAGCAATGTGGTGTGGAGAACAGGCTTGCGAAGATAAGATCAAGGAAAAACTTAGTGTAACCAGCCGTTGTATGCCTTTTGAACAGGAACAGCTTGCAGAAACCTGTGTATGCTGTGGTAAGCCTGCGAAGAAGATGGTTTACTGGGGACGTGCATACTAAACCGGACGATTCTAATCCCGATTAGATAATCGCTTTGAGAGCATCCGCAAATCTTCAAACCTTGAAAAGGAGAGGAAAATCATGATACATGAAGTATATCCTATACAGATGGACGGTTCACAGCCCTATGCAAGGCTGGTAACATATATCCAGGATTATTCAGAGGCAATCGGTATTGATAATCGTAAGCTGGTGTTACTTTGTCCGGGTGGCGGTTATGCCCACACTTCCGACAGAGAAGCGGAGGCTATGGCACTGCAGTTTCTTGCCATGGGTTATCATGCGGCAGTGCTTCGCTATTCGGTAGCTCCGGCGAAATACCCCACGGCACTTTTGGAAGTGGCTAAATCTGTGCAGATCATTCGCGAGCATGCAAAAGAGTGGCATGTGGATGCGGATAAAATTGTGGTGGAGGGTTGTTCTGCAGGCGGCCATCTGGCGGCAAGCTATTGCATGTTCTGGAGAAAGCCATTTGTGGCGGAAGCTTTAGGCATTCCTGCGGAGGATGCAGAGAAAATCTTAAAACCAAATGGTATGATGCTTTCATATCCTGTAATTACCAGCGGAGAATTTGCACACAGAGGTTCTTTTGAGAATCTTCTGGGGGATCGACAGGAAGAATTGGGACAGGAAATGTCCCTGGAATTCCAGGTAAGCAAGGATGTGCCCCCTGCATTTATCTGGCACACCTTTGAGGATGGTGCGGTCCCGGTGGAAAACTCGCTGTTGCTTGTATCAGCCCTAAGAAGGGAAGGCATTTCCACGGAGTTTCATATGTATCCAAGGGGCTGTCATGGATTGGCGTTGGCAAATGAGCTGACCGCCACACCTCAGGGCGGAGCCTATGAACCGGATTGCTCTTCCTGGATCAGCCTGGCAAAGACTTGGATGGAGAACTTATAGAATTTAATTGCCGGATCCAATGCTTTTAGAAATGTTTGGAGAAGTTTATGAATTATATTGTTATGGATCTGGAATGGAACCAAGGCTTCAGAGGACGGGACAGAGAGAAAGAGACCATTCCGTTTGAAATTATTGAAATCGGTGCAGTCAAACTGAATAGTGAGTTCTACGAAACAGGGAGCTTCAGCAGATTGATCAAACCTCAGATATATCGGGAAATGAATCAGATCACCAGCCAGCTTGTGCACATTAATATGCGTCAGCTGCAGCGGGAAAAATCCTTTGTGGAGGTAATGGAGGATTTCCTGGACTGGTGTGGCCGGGAGGAGTATATTTTTGTGACCTGGGGGACCCTGGATCTGACAGAGCTGCAGAGAAACATGCGGTTCTATGATATGGAGCCATTGTTTGACGGCCCTGCAAAATTTTTGGATATGCAGAAGATCTTTAGCATCGCCTACGAGGATGCCAAGATCCGGCGTACCCTGGAGTGGGCCATCGAATACCTGGGTATGGAAAAGGATATTCCTTTCCACCGGGCTTATAGCGATGCCTGCTACACCGCCAGGATTTTACAGGATCTTCAGCATAAGGAAGTGCTCAGAAAAGTTTCCTTTGATTTGTTTGTGCCACCTCAGAGAAGAGAGGATGAGATTAAGATTGAATTTCCGGATTATGTGAAGTATATTTCCAGAGTTTTCCCGGATAAAAAGACCGCATTTTCGGACAAGGAGGTTGCCTCCAGCAAATGTTACCTCTGTCATCGGAATCTAAAAAAGACCCTGAAATGGTTCACCCCCAACGGCAAGCACTATTATTGTGTGGCTTTTTGCGAGAAACATGGATACCTAAAAGGCAAAATCCGGGTGCGGAAGGCGGAAGAGGGCGGTTTGTTCATCGTAAAGACCACCAAGTTTATCAGTGAGGCCAAGGTGCGGGAGCTGATAGACAGGAAAGAGAATAAAAAGGCCGAAAATCCGGAAGAAACTTCCCAAAACGAAATGATAAAAGAAGAAACCTTCGAAAAGGAAACAATAAAAGAAGAAACGCAAGAGACTTAGCGCCATCTTGCGTTTCTTCTTTTATTTCTGCGTTTGGCTTCTGCTGCACGCTGTCTGCGTTTTGCGTCCGCAATCTGAGACTTCCGATAGTTGTTTCTATTTACAATCGCATAAGGATCGTTGCTCAATCGAATGGGCTGCACTTTTCGGCGTCTTCGCTTTCTTCTCTGGCGGATACGGATATATCGGTAGAGGAATAAGGCGATCAAGGTAAAGAGTGTCAATCCCAGAATTCCTAGGAAAATATAAAGTGTGATCCGGAGAATTCGAACCATCAAAGGCGCTTTTTGCGCCTGGCCGTCATCTTCTTTTTCCGGAGCATCGATCTCGCCGGAGGATTCCTCCTGAGAAATGTTTGTCCCCGGGGAGGCATTTTCTTCAGGGCTATCCAAGGGCTCGCCTTCTATGTAGGCCTCGAATTCATAACCGCCCTCCAAAGAACCTGTAAAGTCAACAGTGGCTGTGCCTACCGGCCAATCCTCATACGTGTATTGGATAATAGCGGCTTCTGTTTCAGATGGCGTATCATAGCTGATCTTAGACTGAGTCTGGCTGAATTCGATGGTGTTTGGAAGCACAATATAATCGGAACTGTTCAGCGACAGAATGGGACTGGAGTTACCCAGAATATCATTTCCGCTGTAAAAAGAGCTTCCCGCTTCCATTTTGTACTTAGTATCATGTTCCGCAACCTTTAATTTGCGGAAATTTGCAAAACCATATTCAAACAATGCAATGGTATCTTCATATTGATAAGGGGCCTCATCCCGAAGAACCACGCAGATCAATTTCAGACCGTCCTTCTCGGCACAGGACACCAGAGTACTTCTGGCATCGTTGGTGTAACCGGTTTTGCAGCCCACCAGATATTCATATTCATATTTTCCGCCGTCGATCAGAGACATCTGATTGTATTCAATAATATCGTCCGGCTGGGTATCTGAAGGTGGGATATGAAGTCTTCTGGTTGTGGTAATATTGCAGAGGATCTCGTTGGAAAAAAATGCTCTGCCGATCATGGCCATATCATAGGCGGTTGTATAGTGGTCTTCGTTGGGAAGTCCGTTGGGATTGTAGAAATGGGAATTCAGGGCTCCCAGTTCCTTGGCACGCTCATTCATGATATTTGCGAAATCTTCCCAGGGACCGCTGCAAATATGCTCTGCAAGTCCTAAGGAGGCTTCATTGGCGGAACGGATCAGAATGGCATTGAGACATTGCTCCACAGTAATGGATTCGCCCACATCCAGAGCCACGTGATTACTGCCTCTGTCAATATCGAAGATGGCGTCTTTGGAAAAAGTGACCATTTCGTCCATGGCACATTCTTCCGTAGCGATGAGGGTAGTCAGGATCTTGGTAATACTGGCCGGATATTCCTTGTTGTGGATGTTCTTGGCATAGAGGATGGTGCCGGTCTCCAGTTCCATGAGAATAGCGGAACGGGCACTGACGGTTGGACCCTGGGGCCAGCCGGTGATCTGATTGGACTCCACCGCCACCAATTGATTCACTGCAATATTATCTTCCTTAATGCCTGCATGGGCGGTTATGGAAGAGGAAAAAAGGGTAAGACCTGCAAGCACTGAGGCAAAACCCCGTAAGATATTTAGTTTATGTAATTTTCTAAAAACAAATAGGGACATAAAAAACCTTCCTAAAAAATACTAACTTTAATCATACACTATTTTGTACTTTTCAACAAGAAAAAAATAAGGTATAATCTAACACAAAGTGTTAACGAGGAAAAAGAAATCAAGATGCGTTTAAGAAATATTACCGGTTCAAGGGAAACCATTGCGGAAAGCAAATATGTAGTAAGTGAAGAAGTGTTGTTTGATTGCCCCGGAAAATGGCATGAAATTTTTGAAAATGGCAATCCTATTCATATAGAGATCGGCATGGGAAAAGGAAAATTCATTCATACCATGGCAAAATTAAATCCACAGATCAATTATGTGGGAATTGAAAAATATTCCAGTGTACTGCTTCGTGCAGTGCAGAAGATGGAGGAGGAAGAGCAGCCGAATCTGAAATTTTTGCGAATGGATGCGGAGGATATTGCAAAGGTCTTCGGGAAAGGGGAAGTGGATCAGATCTATCTGAATTTTTCCGATCCATGGCCCAAGGATCGACATGCAAAGAGAAGACTTCCTTCCAGAGAATTTCTGGCAAGATACGATGTGATCTTGAAAGAGGGCGGCAAGCTGGAGTTTAAGACGGACAATCGTCAGCTTTTTGATTTTGCGGTGGAGGAGCTGGAGCCTGCCGGCTGGAAGGCGGAGGTGATTACTTACGATCTTCACGCAGATCAGGAGCTGATGGAAGGAAATGTCATGACCGAATATGAAGAAAAATTCTCCTCAATGGGGAATCCTATTAATAAGTACATTATTTACAGATAATTTTTATGGCCATAAACGGCAGAACAGGAGGAATCTATGAAGTTTACAACAGCAAATTTTGAAGCAGAAGTATTACAGTCCGATATTCCCGTATTGGTGGACTTTTATGCAGAGTGGTGCGGCCCTTGTAAGATGATGGGACCTTTGGTGGACAAGATGGCTGCAAAGTATGAAGGTAAAGTAAAAATCGGCAAATTAAATGTGGATGAAAACATGGAGATTGCACAGAAGTATGCGGTAGCAAGCATTCCAACCTTTATTTTCTTCGAAAAAGGTCAGGTGGTAGAGACCAGCATGGGAGCTATGTCTGCAAATGCATTGGAAGAAAAAATCAAGATGATGTTGCTTTAATGAGAGGTCTGAGAGCTGTCTGCATGTAGCTGCAGGCAGCTTTTTTACGATTTTTATAAATCTTTAAGATATATGGAAAGAAATTCACATTTATTCTCTTGATTCTGGGGAGAAAAATGTTAAAATAACCATATTGAAATGATTTAAGGAGTTATCAAATGAACAATCAGATGGATAATTTTGATACA
>JAZUCP010000042.1:0-4946 GCA_045639165.1 Acetatifactor sp.
GATCACGATCATAACATCAATGATCAAGCATACCGTAGCAACAATTGCTGACCAGGTAGCTACCCAGGTGCCATTGTAATAATGATCAATCAAAAGCTCCATCCCAATACAGATCACGCTCAAACCTGTTATACCGCAAAAGCCTCTCCACAAAAGGGATTTGGGAAGCATTTTAAATAAAATGGCAAGCACCTCTAAAACCACAGTTAGCAAGACCACTATAGGCAACCCCAGATCATCGAACCAGCGATTCTCCTGGGTCATCCAGGTAATCATATACAAATACAACCCCATTGCCACGCCGTCAAGCAGAATGGATAAATATATGGAGGCCTCCCTGTATATACAAAAAGGAATCATAATTACCCAAAACACAAAGCACACACCGATAACCGGTACTGACCACATAGTTTTTGAATAAACCAACCAGTTAAGCATTCCACATCCAAGTGCAGTAGCAATCAATACAATAGTAATAAAGATGGCTGCATCCTTGCGGTCCGCTTCCTCTACCTTGCCCTTATCTCTTGGAAACGGCGGAATGGAATAAGAATTCTTTAACTCCTTAGGATTTAACACCTGTGTATTACATAGGGGACATTGCTGCAGGGATTTTTCTAATTCTACACCACAATTCACACAATATGACATAAGGTTCTCCTTTATCTGTTACTTTCAATCTTCACATGAACACCATCCTGAACCAGCTTTTTAAAGAAAAATCGTTCCACATCTGTTTCAATGATACTACTGGCAAAATTTATGGTCAATGTACCGTTATAACTAATGATTGCACAATTGGTTCTGGTGGAAAATGGCTGCCCCATATAAATATCGATTCTCTCTACATGAGGTATCATATTCTCCGGCAATTTCAACAATCCCATATTGGTAAGGCCTGCGGAGGAATTTCGATCCTGAACCTTTGTGTAAAACTGTCTTACCACAAAATCCTTTACAAATAGCGGAACCACTCTGATAAATGGATTCTTCTGGGTCATGGCGTTGGTCGTAATATCTCCTCGCAGAAATTTTTCGTTGATATAATATTGCATATAATTATGCACATGCTTCACAATCTCTTCAAAGCTATATTCACCCAGTCTGGGATCGACTCCGGGATAAATCATGGTTATAAAATTGCGAAGGGTAATGGACGGAAAAAAACGTCTCAAATTAACCGGCATAGCAATTCGTACTGGACGAATGGTAAATCGATGGTCTTTCGTTTGTTTTTGAAGGAGTGCATAGATCAGCACTGCATTCAAATACTCTGTCAGCGTTGCTCCATATCCTTTGGCTACCTTCATAACATCTGCCACCGGCATAATACCACCGATGATATTCAGTGTATAATAAGGCTCCTTGGTGCCTTTCACACGATAGGTTTTTTCCCCTGGCCTTGGAGGACACACCTTGGCATCCGCATATTTCATATATGCATCCTCCAGTTCTCCCGGATCCGGCTTTTCATGAATATCCAGCACCAAACCGCCATAAGAAATTTCATGTCCTAAAAGCCGCAAATAGGTAGCTACCATGGTAAGAAATACACACATACCACCATTCCCATCTCCCAGGCTGTGATGCGCCTCCATAGAAATACGATTCTGATAGTAATATACCCTGATCATATATCTGTTGTTGGTCTTATAATGCATGGGCTGCATAGGATTTCTCACATCCTTCTGCACAAATGGTCCCGGTCTGAAATTGGGCTCAAGATACCTCCAGAATACTCCTTTTCTCATAGCCGTTTTATAGGTTGGGAATCTGGGAAGGGTCATATCCAATGCCTTTTGCAGCACCTCCGGCTTTACTTCCTCCTTCATCAGGCAGGAAAGTCTATATACAGATGAAAAGTCCCTTCTTTGAAGGGTTGGATATACAATCGCAGATAAATCTAATTTATACCACTCTTTACGTTCCTTCATCAATCTTCTCCAACTCTTCTTGAATCTTTTTTGCAATCTTTAACATATTTTCCCGGCTTACCTTGGCTACTTTGCGGTCATAGGTATAAAAACCGTTGATTTCGTCTTCCACATCACTGATCTGTGTGTACACACTGCCACATAAGCCGTCCTTAATATAGGGAAATACCAATTCTGCATACCGGTTATAGATTCTTTGGAACAAATCTTCCTCACTCTTACAGGTACCATAACCATAAACCGCTTCTGCAAATACATGCCCTTTGATTGGATAAGAATATCCACCAAATTCTGAAAGAAACATGGGCCGTTTCTTAGGCTTTGGCTTTTGGGGTCCGAAATAAATATGCACACTGTCAAAATCATTCTGCTTTCTTGTAAACCAGCCGGAAGTAGCATCATATAATCTTGTGGGATCCTGGGCTTTTGCTGACAAATATAATCTGTCACTGTCAAACTGTCCCCACCCCTCGTTAAAAATAGTATATGCAATCACACTGGGATGATTATATAAATGGTCAATTGTTTTTGCCATATGCTCTTCAAACAGTCGCTTCTGTCTGCTGCTCATCCATCTTGACCGATCCTTCATCTTCGTAAAACCAATGGTTGGCAGTACTGTATCCAAAACAAAATGGTAGTATCCGTTGCTGACCATATCCTGCATCACCAACATACCATGTTTATCACAATAATAATAAAAACACTCCGGCTCAATCTTAATATGCTTACGGATCATATTCAGTCCCATATCCTTCATCCGAAGCACATCTCTTTCATACTCTGCTTCTTCTGCCGGGGTAAAGATACCATCACTAAAATATCCCTGATCCAGAACACCATGCATAAAAATGGGTTCTCCGTTTAAGCATACCCGATTAATTCCGTTTATTTCCTCTATGCTGATCTTACGAAGGGCTGTATAGGTAGTTACATCATCATCTTCTACTTGTATGTTAATCTGATATAAATAAGGATCATCTGTTGTCCACAATCTGGGCTGATACACAGCCCCATCCTTTGTCCCCACCTGGGTCAGATCGATTTTGACAATATCCTCGCGGGTAACTACATCATATACCTCTCCATTATGCAACTGGATTTCAATCTTCTTTTCAAGCGACTGTGGCTTTAAGCGCTCCACATTTACACTAACTCTGAACTCAATCTGCATACCACAAGTATCGGTCGTGATCTTCAAACTTTCCACATACACTTCCGGTACTTGTTCCAGCCACACACTTTGCCAGATTCCGCTGGTAGGGGTATACCACATCCCGCCTCTGTCCTTCCTCTGCTTTCCGTAGGGAAGCTCTCTGTCCAGGGTGTCCATTACCTTTACCACAAGCAGATTATCCTCCTGTGGCTTAAACCATGGGGTAATATCAAAGGTAAAGGGCAGATATCCTCCCTCATGGGTTCCCAGATAATTATCATTTATATATACTTCAGCAATCTGATCCACCGCACCAAAATGCAGTAGAGTACGCTTTCCGGGCTCTGCATCTTTCCAGGTAAACTGTTTCTCATAAATCATATGCTCGTTTACCTGACCGGAATACTGTGCCAATACAGATTCCGGCGGATAAGGTACTCTTACCTCTTTTCCGTCAAGCATCCAGATACCATTCAGACAAAACCACTTCTCACGTTTTAACTGAGGCCTTGGATATTCCTGCCAGACATCTGAACTTTCTAATATTTTTTCTCCGCTTTTGGTTATCAATACATAATGCTTGTCCGATTTCTTAGCCATATCATCTACCCTATTTTATCAATTACCTGTTTTTTTAACTTGATCAAGAAAAATACCGTCAAAATTGCAGATGCCACTTCTGCGATAGGGAACGCCCACCAGACATAATTTACTTCCCCTAATCTTGCAAGCAGATATGCTGCCGGCAAAAGTACCACCAACTGACGACAAATGGAATTGATCATACTGTACACGGCACTTCCCAATGCCTGGAACAATGATCCTGTTACGATACAAAAAGCCGCAACCGGGAAATGGATACAGATGATTCTCAGTGCCGGAATACCCATGCTAAGCATATGCTCTGAGGCATCAAACAATTTAAAAAGTGTACCCGGTATCGATAAAAATATGATGCACCCTACCAACATAATGGACACTGCTAATACAATACTTAATTTATAAGCTTTCATCATACGATCTTTTCTTTTTGCACCATAATTATAGGCTACAATAGGCACCATCCCATTATTCAGACCAAACACAGGCATAAAGACAAAACTCTGCAGTTTAAAATATACTCCGAATACTGCCGTAGCTGTGGAGGAAAAGGCAATCAAAATCTGATTCATACTAAAAGTCATAACAGAACCGATGGACTGCATGATAATGGAGGGTACACCCACCCTATAAATCTGTCCGATGATCTGTCCGGATGGTCTGAAGCCTTTTAAATGAATACGAATCTCTTCATTTTTCTTAATATTAAAATACAAGCCCAGTCCGGCAGCGCAAATCTGACCGATCACAGTTGCCAGTGCCGCACCTGCCGCCTCCAATCTTGGGAATCCCAAAAGACCAAAGATCAAAATAGGATCCAGAATCAGATTGATCACTGCACCCATCATCTGGGTGATCATGGTATAAAAAGTCTTTCCCGTAGACTGCAGCAGTCGTTCTGTAATAAACTGTCCAAAAATACCAAAAGAACAACAGCAAATAATACTCAGATAGGAAATACCATAAGTCACAATCTCCACATCCGTAGTCTGTGCTCTGTAAAATGGTCCCACTGCCAGGAATCCAATCACCAAAAAAGCCAGATAACTTATTCCATAAAGCAAAATACCATTGTTGGCAATTTTATTTACCCTGTCATAATCCTTTTCTCCCAGTGATCTGGAAAGCAATGCATTCACACCTACACCGGTACCACCTGCCAACGCGATCATTAACGTCTGCATGGGGAAAGCCAAGGATACTGCTGTCAACGCGTCTTCACTGATTCTTGCCACAAAAATACTGTCTACAATATT
>JAZUCP010000043.1:0-2207 GCA_045639165.1 Acetatifactor sp.
CTGGGTTCGGACGAAGTGTGGTATTTTCATGACGGGAATCCGCTGACCATTTATATGATTTCACCGGAGGGAGAAATGTTTGCGCCACAGCTTGAAGTCGGATCGTAGCCATGTCGTTCTGTGAGCCAAGGAGTTGTTCCATGGAGTTGTCTTCCTAAGACCGCTTGGCCTCCGACTTGCATGTGCTGGGTTCGGACGAAGTGTGGTATTTTCATGACGGGAATCCGCTGACCATTTATATGATTTCACCGGAGGGAGAAATGTTTGCGCCACAGCTTGGCCTGGATATCGAAGCCGGACAGCTGCCACAGATCGTGGTGCCGAAAGGATATATATTCGGATCACGCATGGAAAATCCGGGTTATAGTCTGGTAGGCTGCATGGTATCCCCTTGTTTTAAATATGAGGAATTCAAATTGTTTGATAGACAGGAGCTTTTGGACAGATATCCACAGTATTCAGAAGCGATCGTGCATTTGACAAGAGAATAAAGAAAGATACAGGAAATTATTATGGATTTGTTTGAATATATGAGAAGTACCAATATGGAGAAGGAATCCCCCTTGGCAGCCAGAATGAGACCTCGGACACTGGACGAAGTGGTGGGGCAGGAACACATTATCGGGAAAGACAAACTTTTATATCGGGCCATCAAAGCAGACAAGATCAGCTCTATTATCTTTTACGGACCGCCGGGAACCGGTAAGACTACTTTAGCCAAGGTGATTGCAAACACAACCAGTGCGGAATTCACACAGATCAATGCTACCGTAGCCGGGAAAAAGGATATGGAGGAAGTGATTCAAAAGGCTAAAAATCTTCAGGGAATGTATGGAAAGAGAACCATATTGTTCATAGACGAAATCCATCGTTTCAATAAAGGGCAGCAGGATTATCTGCTTCCTTTTGTGGAGGATGGAACCATCGTGCTCATAGGCGCCACCACAGAGAATCCCTATTTTGAGGTGAACAGTGCGTTAATATCCAGATCCATTATCTTCGAATTGGAGCCGATTCCTAAGGCGGCTATCAAGGAATTGCTGAAAAAAGCAGTTTATGATACGGATCGGGGAATGGGAAGCTATGATGCAGTAATCCATGAAGAGGCACTGGAATTTCTGGCAGACATATCAGGCGGCGATGCCAGACATGCATTAAATGCCATAGAACTGGGTGTGATGACCACCAATCGGTCTGAAGATGGTAAAATTCACATTACCCTGGATGTGGCTCAGGAGTGTATTCAGAAGCGTGCAGTCAGATACGATAAAAATGGTGACAATCATTATGATACTATTTCCGCATTTATTAAAAGTATGAGGGGATCTGACCCGGATGCGGCGGTGTATTACCTTGCCAGAATGCTCTATGCAGGAGAAAGTGTGACCTTTATTGCAAGACGTATTATGATCTGCGCTTCGGAGGATGTGGGAAATGCGGATCCCATGGCACTTGTGGTAGCTACCAATGCATCCCTTGCGGTAGAGCGGATCGGAATGCCTGAGGCTCAGATCATTTTGTCCCAGGCTGCTTCCTATGTAGCTTGTGCTCCAAAGAGTAACTCGGCCTGCAATGCTATATTTGAGGCAAAGGATGAAGTGGAGCGGACGGGTAATCTACCGATTCCCACCCATTTGCAGGATGCACACTATAAAGGTGCCGCAAAGCTGGGGCATGGCATCGGATATAAATATGCCCATGATTATCCCAATCATTATGTGAAACAGCAATATCTGCCCTATGAGTTGAATGGGAAGGAATTTTATCGTCCCAGCGGCAATGGATATGAGCAGAAAATAAAAGAACATTTGTTAAGAATTAAGAAAGAGGCCGGTGAGTAAATTTGAGAAGGGGATATATGGAGGGATCTCATGGCGTACGAAAACACCCTTTTCAAAGTGTACCCCTTGTCAAGGACAGTTTTTAAAGAGGTTTCAGATGACCAAAATAGGCTCATCTATACTGTATTTTAGAAGAAAAGGAACTGAATTTTTGCTGAAACACCAAATTGTATATATTTTTTAAAAAATTTGAAAAAATGGTGTTGACAAAGAAAAGTTATAATGATATACTCACATTCGTTGCAAGGAACGAAAGCTTTGTCGGTTGTTTAAAAGCAAATTGTATTTGTTAAAAAACAACAAAAAAACTTTAAAAAAGGGGTTGACAAAGAAAAGAACTTGTGATAATCTAACAAAGCTGTCGCG
>JAZUCP010000044.1:0-3683 GCA_045639165.1 Acetatifactor sp.
CAGATTGGTACCAGTAAAAACAGTCATGGGAATGATATTTTTAATTGTTTAAAAAGAAATAGTGATGTATTTGAAATTGTAGGATATACATTGCCGGAAAATGAGAGAGAAAAATTCCCGGAAAGGATGGAGGCTTTTGAAGGCTATCGCGAGATGACCGTGGAAGAGATCCTCAATGATCCTGAGATTGAGGCAGTTACTGTTGAGACAGAGGAAATCTATCTTACAAAGTACGCAACTCTTGCAGCAGCACACAAAAAGCATATCCATATGGAAAAACCGGGCAGTGTGGAGCCGACTACATTTGAAAAACTCATTGAACTGATAAAGAACAATGGTACCGTTTTCCACATCGGATATATGTATCGTTACAATCCTTATATTATGGAATTAAAGGAGCAGATCAAACGTGGAGAGTTTGGGGAGATCATCAGTGTGGAAGCCCAGATGAACTGTGTACATCCCCTCCAGGTACGTCAGTGGCTGGAAACTTTTCCCGGCGGGATCATGTTCTTTTTGGGATGCCACTTGGTGGATTTAATCTTACAGTTACAGGGAAAACCTGAAAATATTATCTCCATGAGCAGAAGCACCGGACATATGGGTGTAACGGCAGAGGATTTCGGAATGGCAGTCTTTGAGTATCCAAACGGAGTTTCCTTCGCCAAGGTCAACGCCACAGAGGTGGGCGGTTTCGCCCGCCGGCAGCTGGTGGTTGCAGGCACAAAAAAGACAGTGGAGTTTAAACCATTGGAGCGTTATGAAACAGGCGGAATGTTTACCGGGAAGACAGAATACACCTCCAATAACTGGAATGATGCCGGTGTTTCAGGCAGATCCGATACCATTGACCGGTATGATAAGATGATGACCAGCTTTGCCGCAATGGTAAGAGGGGAAATGCAGAATCCATATACTTATGATTATGAACTAGAGCTTTATAAAACAGTGATGAAGGCATGTGGCAGATAGAACTATCACAATTTTGAATCATAATTTCATAAAATGAATATTGAGTATCTTGTACAATACAGGTATAATAAAAGCGGAGGGACTTGCAATTCAAGCAGTTCATTGTAATAGGTAATTGCGGAATATCTTGTTGGTTTTCAAGAGCAGCAAAGCTTACATAAAGAAATATGCAGGACATTAACAGAGAAGTATATTCCCTATTTATATGCCTGGGCCTGTGTAAAGAAATTTTCTTATAAGACCCAGAGATTTTCATAATTCGGGGTATGTATGTCTATTGTTAATATAAAAGATCCTTTTTTGAGATTTTTTAGCTTCAATTCACATAAAAAGGGGATCAAAAATGCAATTTTTATGTGTGTAGACCCAGCCGTAAATGATTTTCGACAGATATGTAGGTATCGACTGTTTCGCAAACACCTAATTTCATAGAAAAAGATAAGGAGCATACAAGATGGCAAACATTATATTAAAAGTATTGGACAAAGATCAGAATATTTTATGTGAAAAGACCGGAAATGACGAAGTGGTGATGGTCTATAAAGGGGAATATCAGGAGGGTGACAGTATCGAACTGGAAGTGGATGAAGTAAATACCTTCTATTATGTACAGTTTGATGATGTAAAAGGCAAATCCCTGGTATATCTCACTGGCAAGGTACAATATAAAATTCCTTTCGGGGAAAAGGCAATCAATACCTCTCCAAGACTGTTTCAGGGAGACAAGCATCTTCTGAGCGTAAGCAAGATGCTGGAGGAAGAAAAGGGTAATTACCGCAATCTGGCTGAAAATGTGTGGGATCAGCATGGTGAAGTGAATTGTTACCCACATGCATCTGCAAATGTAGAAACCAGAGGAGAGTCCGTATTTGCTGCATTAAATGCAATTGACGGTGTGTTGGCTTCTGAATCCCATGGAGCATGGCCTTACGAATCCTGGGGAATCAACAGAAGAGATGATGCAGAATGGAAGCTGGAGTTTGGCAGACCTGTGGATGTTGAAAAAATCGCCTTTTACAGCAGAGCGGATTTCCCACATGATAACTGGTGGGTAAATGCCACATTAACCTTCTCCGATGGCAGCAAGGAAGTGTTGGATCTGGAAAAAACCGGGGAAGCACAGTATTTTGAGATTCAGAAAAAAGGAATTGAATGGATCTTGGTAAATGAATTGATCAAGGCGGATGATCCATCTCCATTCCCGGCATTGATTCAGTTTAAAGTGTACGGAAGAGGCTAATATCAAACAGAATGGTTCTGCTACATAGTTTTTCTGAAAAAATGACAAAAAATATGCAGAAAATTTATAGTGTATCCAAAATTTTTCTTATATAATACAAGTAAATTCTTGATAATTATTTTGTATTGGAGGAAATACGCATGAAAATGAATATGAAGCAGTGGGTAAATGAATATATGGATGCACCGGTAAAGAAGGCTATGCCGATTCTTTCTTTCCCAGGAGCACAGTTGATCGGAAAGACAGTGGACGAACTGGTTCGCGATGGTCATTTACAGGCACTTTGTATGGAAGCAATGGCAAAGCGTTATGATATGGGCGCAGCTGTAAGCTTGATGGACCTTTCTGTAGAAGCAGAAGCATTTGGTGCGGAAGTGCATTATTGTGAAGATGATGTACCAACCATGCATGGTGCATTGATCGAAGATGAAGAGGCAGCAGATGCATTGGAAGTTCCTGAAGTGGGTGCAGGAAGAACCGGTGAATGCATTAAGGGTATCAAGGAAGCTACCCAGTTGATCACCGACAGACCGGTATTTGCAGGGATCATCGGACCTTATTCTTTGGCAGGAAGACTTTTGGATATGACAGAGATCATGATCCTTTGTTACGAAGAGCCTGAAATGGTAGAAACCGTACTGGAAAAGGTAACTGCATTTCTGATCGAATATGCAAAAGCATTTAAGGAAGCAGGTGCAAACGGTATTATGATGGCTGAGCCGGCAGCAGGTCTTTTGTCTCCAAACCTGATCGAAGAGTTCTCTAACCCTTATGTACAGAAGGTAAGAGAAGCAGTGGAAGATGAGAACTTCCTGTTTGTATATCATAACTGTGGCAATATCACTCCAATCATGCCAAGCGTTAAAAAGTTAAACGCACTTGTTTACAGTGTGGGTAATGCAATCGATATGGACGATGCATTTGAAGGTCTTGGTGATGACAGCATCATCATTGGTAATCTGGATCCTGCTGGAGTACTCCGCAATGCAACTCCTGATGTTGTAAAGGCTGAAACAAAGGCTCTACTGGAAAAATACAGCAGCAGAAGAAACTTCGTACTTTCTTCCGGATGTGATATCCCTCCTGCAACACCATTGAAGAATTTGGATGCATTCTTCGAAGCTTGGAAGGAATTCTATAATTTATAATATTCAATCTAAAAAACTCCCTGGAAAGGGAGTTTTTTTATCGATACTGCTTGGGCGTAAGTCCCGTATATTTTTTAAACACCTTTGAAAAATAGCTTTGATTCTCAAATCCGGTTGCGACGGCGATATCGATCAGGGAGTAATCAGTGTTGGAAAGCAGTCGTTTGCTTTCTTCCACGCGGACCATATTCAGGTATTCCTTAAAGCTGGACCCGGTGGACTGCTTGAAAACAGTAGAAAAATAGGCCGGATTTAAGTGCACCATACTTGCAATCTCCTCTAAAGTAATCGGATCTGCAAAATGCTTGGATATGTAACGGATG
>JAZUCP010000045.1:0-9427 GCA_045639165.1 Acetatifactor sp.
TAGAAACAGTGTATGACAGGATACATGCATGTTTATTTAAAAGACGCAGGTTACAAAAGCAGATCATGGATCTTACAAAAAAATAAGCCTGCAGGCAATCAGGAAATTGCTGCAGGCAAGCCTTTAGGGCTCAATAATTTACTCGAAATTATTATATCCCTAAAGGCTGAAAAAGTCAAGAAAATCAGGCATTTTCGGACTTGATAAACATATTAAAGTTAGGACAAGGGATATATGAGAAGGAAATATGCAAGATACCTATTCGAAGAGAAGATGTATAGGTTTAAAAATTCCAATGAGATAGAGCGTATTCGTACCGGCCCTCCGCCTGATCGTGGGAAGAAAAGAGAAAAGCGAAAGAAACCAACTCCGGAGCAGATGCGGAAGCAGAATGAATATAACCGGGAGAAGAGAGCCAGAAGGATTATCAAGGCTAATTTTAAGGAAAATGATTACTGGCTTACATTGACTTATAAAAATGGGCGAAAGACATCCGTTGAGCAGGCAAAGTCAGACAAAAAGAAATTTCTCCGATACATGAGGAAGGAATATACCAAACGAGGTGAAAAGCTCAAATGGGTCGGAGTCTATGAACGGGGGAAGCGCGGGGCAGTCCACCACCACTTTGTAATAAATAGGATTCCGGATACAGATATGATTATTAAGCAGGCATGGAAGCAAGTTGAAGGAGCAGGAAGAGTGGATATGCAGCTTTTGTATGAAGACGGAGAGTTTAGACGCCTAGCAAATTATATCATAAAGACCGAAGTGATGAATGATAAGGGAGATCCGGTTGAAAGAGGCAATGTCACCCATAGTAAGAATCTGGATATTCCGGAGCCAGAAGTAAGAAAGACCACTCGCAAGAAGATTTTGGATCAGCCAATACCAACACCTGGTTATTACATAGACACGGAAAGTATTTGTCAGGGCGTTAATGAGATAACCGGCAGGGAGTACTTGCATTATATCGAGATCCGGATAAAAGGAGGCGGCGGGTAATGAAAACAGTAGACATATACATTGACACCAGTGTAAAAGGTCCGAGGCGTCGTGACGGCTGGTACACATATATAATTGCCATGGACACCGCAGTGGGAACGGCTGATGCAGGAGATAGCGTAAAGATCGAAGATACCACAGAGAATCAGGCAACATTATTTGCACTGGAGACAGCTCTGAAGCGTATCAAGAAGCCCTGCCATCTGATCCTGCATCTTGAGAGCAATTATGTGGCGGCGGCTCTGGAAAAAAAGTGGTATGAGCAGTGGCGTCAAGCTGGCTGGATGACGGCAAAGAACAAGCCGGTTTGCGACGTCGCAACATGGCAATCCATTGAGTATTTACTAAATGCACACGAGTTCGAGGTGCATCTGAAAGAGCCGCATACATACCGGGATTGGATGAGGCGGAAATTGAAGGAAAAGGAAGGATAATAGGATGTTTGAAATATTCGGAAATATGGACTCTGCTGAAGAGATAAACAAAACAGCAGCAGGCTTGAAGGGTGAAGGAGATATA
Organism: Acetatifactor sp.; assembly: GCA_045639165.1. Classification (GTDB taxonomy): domain Bacteria; phylum Bacillota; class Clostridia; order Lachnospirales; family Lachnospiraceae; genus Acetatifactor. Next base: position 1,522 of record JAZUCP010000045.1, read on the forward strand.
GAGAATCTTAGAAAATTGGCAGAAGAAAATGGTATTGCACTAGAAATGGCGGATATCTATGCAGAAGGTCTTGTGGATGCACTAACAGATCCGATGTCAGCTGCTATCGGCAAGATCGAAATAGAAGCAGCAGAATTGAAGCCGGAAGAGATTATGGCTGATTGGGTGGAATATCTGAAAGCACGTTGTATGGAATCAGATGAAGTGGCTCTGGCGGTAAGAAGGAAGGATAAGTCATTAAAAGGCTGCATTGGTAAGCTGTTGAAATGGTCCAATGAGAATATGAAAGATGTGGACAAGGATATCAAAAAGGCAGCAGGCTTCAGCGGAAATGTGAAGCTTGGCATTCCGGGAATGGGACGTGCCAGAAAGCTGATCACAGAGTACTATATGGGGAAGTGAGGCGGCAGGTATGAAGAGAAAAATATTGGAAAGATATGTAGTATTAGAAGCAACGGAATCTATACAGGAACTGGTTCGCTTTGATATGCCAGAGAAGAGGATTATTCACTGGACTTATAGTCCGAGCCAAACAGTTTACACATACAAGAGATACATTTATTTTCAGGCTCGGATTGTGGAGGAAAATATTCTGCAAGTATCTATGTATTTGAGATCGGAAATAAAACGCGGTAGAACTGCACCACACTTCAGTATCTTTATTGACAAGGAGAAGGGAGAATTTGCTACTTATAATCTTATAGATAAAAAATGGAGTAAAGCAAAAATAGATATGCTGGATTATAAGCGGGAAAAAGGTATGGATTATGAGAATATCCCGTATGCAGATACCAGATCAGAAGATATCGTTAATAAGTATTTTGACACATCGAAGCAGCATATTAAAAAGCTGGTGTTAGATTTTCAGGTAAAGGTCAGAAAAGAAGAACTGAAGCAACGACACAGAAGCGAAATGGATGAGATTGATGAAGTAATGGAACTTGTTCCAGAAATTCCTTCAGATTTTCGAGAATGGGTATTGAAATATGGCTTACATGGACAACATTACATTATCTATCAGACAAACAACAGAAAACAGCAGTCGGGGAAATGCCTTCACTGCGGAAATGAAGTGGTATTAACGGGAGCCAGAAGAGACAAGTTTGTTAAATGTCCGTCCTGTAAGATAGAGGCATATCTGAAACCAAGAAGCAGTACGGAAATCAGGCATAATGTCAATATAGGAATGCTGCAGAGGCTGACTGACGATTCTGGTTGGGTTGTCAGGAGGTTTAGAGCATTTTGGTTGTCGAGTAAAGCTGAGGATTGGAAACCCAAACTTTATTTGGATGAAGAGGTTCGGGAGACTTATTCTAATGACCTTGTGATGAGGCAACATTATGAATATGGTTGTTATAAGCAGACTGGAGTAAATAGGTGGTGTTATTGTGCTAATGAGCCGAATCGGAAAGGCTGGTACCGGGATGATTTTGCAATGGGTGAAGTACGGTTCTATTGGAAAAATCTGTGTCGGGAGAGAAAGGATACTGTGCTGAAATACATACCGCTTGAAAAGGCTCTTCGCAAGAGTCCGGGAACATATATACATGTACATGACATGATGTATAGCCTTAGTAATAATCCATCTATAGAATATCTAATTAAGATGGGATTTCGAAGACTGGCTGTGGATGTCTTGAAGGGTAGGGTGAAAATACAACAGGGGAAAAGGCCATGGCAGGTTCTTGGAGTCAGTAAAGAACTTATGATGAATGCATTGAAATGGGACGTAAACTATAGCCAGCTGGAAGTGATGAAGGATGCAGAGAGTATGGGATATCGACTGACAAAAGAAGAAACAGTGTTCTATACCACTTACTTGAAAGGCGATCTAATGAAAAAACTGTTCCGTTATTCTACACCACATAAATATTATAGGTATTTTACGGAGGTTTTGAAAGAAAAGAAGAACCTTGGCGACTATATGGATTATCTTGAGGCAGCAGTCCTGAATGGATATGACATGAAAAATGAAATGGTACTGTTCCCGAAGCAGTTCAGAACCGCACATGATATGGCGATTGAGGAACGTGTCACAAGAGAGAATCGTATCAAAGCAATGGAAGCAGCAGAAAGGGATAGAGAATATGCCAAGATGCTCCCGGATATTAGAAAAACGTATGAGTTTGAGGATGATGATTTCTTTATCAAGGTGCCAGAGAAGAGAGATGATTTCGTGAAGGAAGGTCATATGAACCACAATTGTGTTGCTACATACTTTGATAAAGTGTTGAGAGGGCAGTGTGTGGTAGTGTTCATGAGAAAGAAAGCAGAACCGGAAGTATCATTCTGTACAGTTGAGATTACAAATGTAGCTTCGATACAGCAGTTAAGGAGCGGATATAATCGGGCAGCACCCAAAGAGGCAGAAGAATTTGCGCAAAAGTGGATGAGGGAAGTAAAAAAGAGGTTTGCGAAGAAAGAAAAACCGCAGAAAGACAAAATAAAACCGGCAGTCGTTGCATGTGCAGGATAGGAGAATAGAGAATATGGAAGGACAGATCACGATAGCAGAATTCCAAGGATGGAAACAGGATATTAAGGACAGGCTGAATCAAACGGTTGAGAATTTTATCATAATTGGTTACCGCTTGAGGCAGATTGAAGCATCAGAGGCATACCGAATGGACGGATATAATAATTTAAATGAATTTGCGAAAGCAGAGTTCAACTTGAGTCCATCGACGGTATCAAGATTCAAGAGTATAAATGCGAGATTCACAATAGACGGGAACGGTACTGAGCTTCTTCCAGAGTATAGAGGAATGGAGTACTCAAAACTTCAGGAGATGTTGACACTGTCGGAGGAAGATTGCAAGTTGATTACTAGCGATATGACAGTGAATGTGATAAAGGATTTGAAAAAGTTCAATAAATCAGATTCGAATGTGCAGCCAACGCCAGAAGCCGGCAGGACACCTTTGCAGGAATGTATCTGGGGATTCTTTAGAATTGCAGGCAATAAAGAACTGTTAGAGGAAGTGATTGAGAAAATCGGAGGGCCTGATTATAACGAGCAGGTTGTAGAGAGAATAGCGGACACGATAGCTCCGGCTGGTAATAGGTCGCATAGGCAAGGGATTGTGTTTCTTTTTATGTATGAATACTTAAAAGGTATTGCGTATAAGCTCATGACAAGTCCTATGGCGATAAAAATGAGTTGGTTGCAGTTCCTGGAAGAAGTGAGAAGTACATATGCCTCCTTTATGGGATGCGAAGGTAGTATCTGGGAAGCTGCTTACGGACCGATAGAGACGGAATCCAAAGAGATACCGGGACAAATGGAACTGCTGGGTACTAAGGAAAATAAGCAGGGAAATGAGGTGGTGACAAATTGTCACCAATTGAAAGATGATGCGGCAGCAGTTGTAGAGAATAAAGCACATTTTGCGACGTCGCAAAAGGATGAAAAAAGTACATTAGATGTAGTAAATACTAAATGCGAAGCTGATTTAAAGGAAGCGACTGTAATTCCTGCATTACCAAAAGGGGGATATATGTCTAAATCAGACCTGTATATAGAAGGTGATGCAGAACCGGAGAAAATCACCCCATCCAGTCCGGCAGCAGGCATGGAAGAAACGGAGGCGACCGAGGAAGAAAAAGAGTCTGTGGTGGATGCGCCGGCAGTAACCGTGGAGGAATGTGTGGAGATTGCACCGGAGATTGTGGAAACTGTGGATAAGATCTGGGACAGACTGGAGACAAACACAGCAATCATAAATTTATATATCCGGAACAATAAAGGCAGTCTGGAATATATCGAGGAAAATAGTCTGCAGACAATATACCGGAAAGCTGTTGATATTGCTGCAGATATGGAGAGACTGATCAATGTCAAGAAGCATCATACAACCTAAGGAAGATAGGGCCTGCTATTTGTGCAGGCTCCTACATGGAATAGATCATGAACAGTTTACACATGAGCACCACATCATGTTCGGGAATAAATTCAGGCGGAAAGCAGAGCATTACGGCTTAAAAGTCCGGCTCTGTGTCTGGCATCATGAGACCGGCCGGGAAGCCGTCCACCGGAGCAAGGAAATGAACGACCTGCTCCGGGAGATCGCGCAGATTGCCTTTGAAAAGAAGTATTCTTATGAACTGTGGATGCAGGAATTTGGAAAGAACTATATCAGCGAAGAAGACAGGGAACGGTACCTGCAGGAAGGAGAAATATGTTAAAGATTACGGATATCAGCGAACTTGTAAAAAGGATGAAGCCGGGCGAGTGCTCTATCAGGAGAATGGCCGGTGCATATGTGGACAGTGAAAAGGAGATACGCTGTTACATAAACCAGAATTTCCTCTCTTTAGAGGAGAGTGTATTTTTCAAGTATTTGGGTATTGTGAAAAACGTGTTTGGAAAGAAGATAGGTGACAATATGCTTTCTGTGGAGATTGAAGATCACAGGATGGCCAATAATCTGGATTATGCCATTTCAATGGATCTGAAGGAGCAGGAATGCATAGACAGAGTATTAGACCGTATCATCGAACACTATTATCATGTAGGCAGATATCTGATTTTATTGTTTACAGACATTTACGATATTCCCAGATGTGGCAAGGATGGAGCTGATCAGGATGAGTCGGAAGAAATATACCAGCATATCATATGTGCCATCTGTCCTGTGAGCCGCACGGCAGCAGGATTGAGTTATGATGAGGAGAACAACACTTTCGGAAATCGTAAAATGGACTGGGTGGTTGGTAAGCCTTCCTGTGGTTTTATTTATCCGGCATTTGAAGAAAGGACGGTGGAAGCAGACAAGATGCTGTTCTACACTTCGGATCCGGAAGAACCGCAGCATGCATTTATGGAAAATGCCTTGGGACTCAAGGAAACAGAGACGATTACAGAGATATGTGGCAGATTCAAACGCCTGATTTGTAGTGCCATGGGAGGCAAGGAAGAAGGAGAGAGAGTATTACCGCATATCTGTGAACAGATTTATTTGCGGGCACTGGATATTGAAGATGTAATGCTCGTTTCAGATAAAGAATTAGATTACGCCTGCATGGCAGCAGGGTTGGAAGAAGTGCTCTCCCAGGAGATTATGCGAGAATACCGGCTGGAATTTAGTAAGAATTACCCCAAAGCCGCATATTTACTAAATAAACCCATGCTTAAGCAGATAGAGGAACTGAGAAAGAAAAGAGAATTATCAGAGAAGTGTAAGGATGCCGCAAGGGAGATTGAAAGACTGAGAGGAAACAGAGATCTTGCACAGGAATTGTTGCAGATAGCTGCAAGAAAATAGCCTTTTGGAAAATTAATATATCACAAGTAACCATGGTCAGTGCAAATGAGGGGACAAGTTCCCCTCGGAAAGGAGAATTATGCTGGATAGTGGACCGGTAGTGAAATGCGTGAAGCCTGGAACGAAGGTTAAGATACGGGAGAGCTTCAGCAGGGATGAGGACGAAAAGACTTATACATATATTGTCGTAAAGGTGTACCCGTTCATGGTGATGGCAGAAAGAGATAAAAAGATCAGAAGATGCTTCTCTTATGGAGATCTGGTAATTGCCGGATTAGAAAAACAGGTAGATGAAATAGAAGCCAAGAGACGTTTTACAGAAGAAGATCTTAAAAGAAGATTCAATAATAAACAATTTGTCTGTAGAAAATAACCGAAAAAGGAGATTGGATATGATTCGCCCTAGAGAACAAGAAATATTAAACATCCTTTGGAAGGAAGATAAGGAGCTAACATCTTCAGATATCGTGGCAGCAGGCAACAGACTATCGCAGAGTACAGTGCAGGCAGTTGTAAGAAAATTGATGAAAGAAAAGCTGATAGAGGTTGTCGGAGTTACGCACAGCGGTAATGTACTGAGCAGGACATTTAGACCCACTGAGAAATCAAGGGAAGTTGTACTCAGGCAGTATGTTGAGCAGTACAAGGAAATCAGTAATATTGTTGGCAAAGAAGATGTTATTAAAGCATTGGGAGAGGTGTAGATATGCAGAAAATGAGTGAGAAAGAAGCTGTTGCGTATTTAAAAGCAATAAAGGATGTGATGTATAATTCACTCACACAGCAAACGGCAAGAGATGCACTTGATATGGCAATCGCAGCCCTTGAAGAAATCCAGCAGTACAGAGCATTAGAACAACGTTTACAATCTGTTTATGGAGAACATGATGGCTTGTTGGAAATCGTTATAAATGGTCTTGCTAAATATGAAAATGCACCAGATAGGGCAAGTAAGGCTGTGCTTTTGATAGATGATGATGTTGATAAATGGAAACAGTACAGAGCAATCGGCACAGTAGATCAATGCCGTGAAGCGGTGGAGAGGATGAAACCGAAGAAACCCATAGAACAGGCGAAAGCAAAAGATGGTGACAAATATGTAGGCATGGTAGGCAAATGTCCTGCTTGTGGAGGTCTGGTGGATTGGACGAATCTGTGTTGTGATGAGTGTTTTCAGAGATTAGATTGGAGTGAATGATATGGAGCGATTAACGATTAAAGCCCCAAGTGGTTTAATACACTTGGGTGATAGTAAACCTGATACCATAGCACGTGGTATAAAAAAGTTGTCAGATTATGAGGATTGGGAAGAACAAGGATTACTGTTGAGGTTGCCGTGTAAGGCGGGGGATACAGTATGGCAAATTCATACCCTACCCAGAACTAACAGAAAGATTATTGCGGAAGTAGAAGCAGATGCATTTTTTATAACATTGTGCGTATTGGAAGGGCGATTTGGTAAAACAGTATTCTTCACCAGAGAAGAAGCCGAAGCAGCATTGGAGAAGATGAAGGGAGAAGAACATGAGACTGATTGATGCAGATGCGTTAAAAGAAACTTTATTGAAGTTTAACTATACAACCGCTAATAATCAGATATTTAGGTATATCGATGATCAGCCCACAATCGAAGCTGTTCCGGTGGTACATGGGGAGTGGATTGAAATTGGAGTAACGTGCGGAATCACAATTTTAAAATGTTCTAATTGTGGCAAAGAGCGTCCGAGATTACATGAAGATTTTTGTAGAGATTGCGGAGCAGATATGCGGAAAGGCGGTACGGAATGATTATTGACTACAGAGATGTATCAAATGCGTGGGATGAACAGAAACCGATTGGGAGAAGTGGAGGAAAATCGTTTTGGTTAGCTATTAAAACAGCAATCGAAAAGCAAATACCACGGAAGCCGAGAATTGAAACGACAAAAGAAGCACCGATAACTCACCGCCTTGGTAGAATACTATATTTCTATTGCCCGAGATGCGGAAAGTTCATTGTTGGAATATACGAAACAGATCCAAAGCGTGGAGGTGGAATACATCCAATGCTTAATGGGTGTTCAGGTTGTTTGCAAGCTATTGATTTTTCTGAGTGGAAAAAGAAAGTGGAAGATGGTTTGGTGTTGGAAGATTAAGGAAAGGAGCAGACATGAATAAACCATGTAAATATTGTGATAAGTCAATATATAAGAATGCTGGAGAATTTGAGCAGGAATGCAACGGAACGTGTGAGCAGTACAATAACCATATAGATAGTATATCTAAGGGGTTGGATGATTTATTGACACGGGGGAATGCAATTTTAAAGAATCATGGGAAGGAGCAGATATGAAAGTATACAAAGAACTAAAAGAAATAGCTTTAATGAATGAAAAAAGGCAGAAATTATGTGAAAAACTTGAAAAGAAAATTGATATTGACGATTTTAGTTTGGAATGCGCAAAAATAGTTAGGAACTGCACGGAAAAAAACGGTCATTTATATAATGCAGAGGGAAAAAGGCTTGATAATTATGGACTTGTAGATGATGAATATTATTGTTATCAGCTGCAAGGATATTGCGAAGATGATTTTTATGGAAAATTGTATTATGCAACGAATGAAAATGGTATTTTCATAGAAATTCCGTTTCATTGTTAATG
>JAZUCP010000046.1:0-13499 GCA_045639165.1 Acetatifactor sp.
CACATTCTCCTGCACAGACCTTCCCCACACTGTTATTTGATTTCCCAGGCTCCATAAAGCAGTACTCATACGTCCATGAAATCGAAGGAGTTCCAGAATCCCTGCCAGATTTAAAAAGCATATGATACATATGGGTAGCAACAAGGATGCTTCCACTGTCATACTTCCTTTTACATACAGCGGTTTTACCTTGGAGATGAGCAGAGATATCTCCTTTAAGGATGGACATCTTTTCTTTGTTATTTGGGAGAGTTGTTTTTTAGGATAAACATTTTTATTTGTCAGAGAAGGCTTGTTAAAAATTATTTTTAGCTTCATCCATAAAGGAGACATCCCCGTTCACCTCCTATCGATATCCCTTTGCATGCTTTATTTCGTATTCGTATCCATACCCGCTTTCCATCGTCACCTGACACTCCAGATAATCCACGCATGCATCCATTCGAAAATATTGATTTCCCTCTGTCTGCCTTATATCCATCTCCATGATATCTATGAATCGATAGGTAGTCATTTCCAGATTACTGAAGTATAAAAAGAGTCTTAAATAGTCCTCGTAGACAAGACCGCTGGCAGTTCCTTCTTCTGTTCCATCTGTAAATTGAAATATGTGGTTCAAATCACTTTTCCAGGAATCTTCAGTTTTTAAAAGTGGCACTTTCTCCCCTTTTAACAAAGACTTTGTATCCCACAAACTCTCTATACATGACCAGAGGATCAGCATAATCCCTTCCAATACCGGTTCTGCTTCCGGCATGAGCAGCGCTGCTGACAATAAAGCCGCCGCGGTTTTTACCGCTTCTCTTTTTTCTGTAGCACCCATCAAATACAATAAATTGGCAGTTTCCCGCATTCCGCATATGGACGCCACCGTTTTCGTCAAATTAGAAGCATCCGCCCGCTCACCAAACAAAAGGTATTCTATCTGATAATCCAACCGGGCACCTTCTTTTACATCCGAATAATCCCCCGCATAACGAAAAAGATATTCCTGAAACAAAAGTTTCTCATAAAGGCTCAATTCCTTTTTTCCAGAAATATTTCCTGCATTGATCTGGCCCATCCTTTGTCTGTCCGAGAAATATAATTCCCCTCCCAGACTTTTCGCGGAAGAATCCGCCACCAGCTTCATGATCCAGGAAAGCAGTCCTTTTTGTCTTTCTCTTATGATGGCGGACAAGGAATTTTCTGCCATCACTTCTGCACTATCCTCTATCCACTCACCATCTTCCAATGAACTCTTTTGGCGTATTTCCGATAATTTCTGCTCCAAATCCTCAAGTTCTTTTTCCACTTGATTTACTCTTAAATTCTCCGCCTCCACAATTCTGATCCAATCCAGCACTTGATCAATGACTCCGATTCCAATATCACTTTCCACTGCCAGCGCCGCTTGTTTTTGCAGGTTGTAGCCTTGATTGTCGGTAACCAGGGAAATCCCCGTTATCTTCACGGAAGGCACCCGAAACTGCTGCATATCCAGATAAACCTTTTCATGAAGCCATTCATTCCCAAGACCATCGAACACATCCTTATAAGAAGCATTTTTCTCAATATACCATCTCAGCCTTGCCTCCGTCTGCTGATAGGACGCCCGCTCCGTTCCATAGGAGGTATCTATGAAAAACAATTGATACTGCTCCAGAACCTCCCTATGATACTCCGCCAGAATGCTGTTCATTCCAATATCTACTATGCATTCCGCTTCCAGCTTCATGGAATTTTGTCGGGCTCCTTCTATCAGTACCAGGCATAAAGACAATACCATGGGCACTGTAAGTGCAACAATCACACTCAGGTAGCCCTCCGCTTTTACACCTCTGCTAAACACGATTTGCCTGAGAGGTGATTTTCTCAAAAATAGATTCCACCAGTTCCGTAATCTGTCCCTTAAAAATCAAAACAATGCCTACCAGGCAGACGATGATCAATATTATCTCCACCGTTCCCATTCCCTCACTTTTCTTACAAAGCATTCCATTCCACATAATCCATTTTTTGTCCATTAAATTTTTCATTTTGTTTAACATCTCTTCCTCTTTTCTGCATTTCACAAGCCTGCTTGTGAAACTGCGCTAATTTGTTGTTTGAAAGAAACTTTCAAACTTTTCCTCCTTTTTATCCTAAACCCATGCCGGAAAAGGCAGGCAGCAACAACATGACCAATACCATAAGCAGCATCATACTCATGGGAAGCAACAGCTTAGTACCCGCTTCTTCCCCCTGTGCCTTTCTCCATTGCAGATTTTTCTCCGTAGCCTCCCGGGCTTCTTCCTTCATTCGTCTGATCAAAGCGGTATTTCCCTTTTTTAAATTCTGTACCAACAATCCGCAAAGCTTTGCATACTCCGGCATCCCAATTCTTCTGGCCAGATTTTCATAGGCTCTGCTTTCTGAAATGCCTGCTTTTAATTCATTGCAGGTGTAGTGCATTTCTTCATACAAGGGATTACCCTTTAAAAAATCTTGCTTTTGGGAATCCTGGTAGATCTTAAAAAAAGCTCCTCTGATCGTCAGTCCTGCCTCCAATAACAATGCGTATTTACTTATCATTACTGCATATTCTCGCTTCATTTCCTTTTTTCTTTGCTCTAACTGAGTTTGCAGATCTCTGTCTTTGGCAAAAAATACCAACCCCGCCGTCAGCAAGGCAATTCCAAATACTAAGATCCCCTCATGTTTTGCTTTCTCCTTCCATTTGATTTCCTTTCCTTCAATTTCCTTGGGCAGCTTCATCTGTTCATCATACTTTTGCAGCTTATTTTCCTGCTCCAAAAGCTCTTCCAGGGAATGCAGAAACCTCTCCTCCTCTGATATTTCCGGTTGTAACTGCTGCTGGCTTTGTTCTGCTTCCTCCTGTATCAGGATACGTTCTCCTACTTCCAGTTCAAATTCTCCAAGCAGAGTTTCTTCCTCTAACATAATCTGGGCTTGCAGCATCACTGTCTGATCTTTATCCAAACGTTGGATTACTCCATTTTCATCCACTGCCTTATCCAGCACCCCCATTACTTCCATGCAGGAGGCCAGAACCAATCCCATTGCCAGAATAAGACCTATCAATCGCAGCTTTTCCCTGTAATATGCTTCCAGTAAACTTTCCACCGATTCTCCCGGATGAAGACTTGCCAGAATTCTGCTTATCTGCTTACTCTGCTTTGGCAATATATCCCCGACTCTTTTCCACAATTTCATCTTGCTAATCCCTTTTCAACTTCCATAAGATATACTCGGACAAAGCATATGCCGCCATGTACCAAAGCAATAAACTGCTCATAATTACAGCTCCTTCGAAATTGCCGAAGAATTCATCAAAATACCCGGGCGTAGTGATTTCCACATACCACACCAGAAAAAAAGGGATCAGATTCATGATCCGCTGCTCCAAACGTTTTGACGCCAGAGCAGTCTTGATTTCTTCCTTTAAATACCTTTCCGACGCAATATGATCAGCGGTAGTTTTAATTACTTCCGACATGTTGGCACCACTGCGCTTGGCAATAACAAAAACCTCTGCAAATTCCTGAATTTCTTTCAGATTTGTCCTCTGCCCCATATCCTCCAACAATTTTTCCAGAGAAAACTGACTGGCCAAGCCCCCTCTAAGCACCTGCAATTCTTTTAAGATAGGAGCATCTTTTCCATACATCATTTCCATGTCTTTTATACTCTCTAAAAAGCCATTCTCCGCGGCATATCCTGAACTGACGCAGCTGCTCACAGACAAAATGCACTCTCCAAACTGTTGAAGCAGTACAGAGTCCTTTTCCTGTTCGGCCTTTTTACGTTCCCACCATACCCATACCGCAGCCGGAACAAGCATGGGTAAAAAAGCAAAGACACTTCTGTAGAAAAAAAATGCCAGAAATGAAGCCACCAGCCCTCCTTTAATCAGGTCGGAGACGGTCACACCCATACACATCAGGAATTCCGCTTTTCTGAAGCTTTTGAACATGCATCAAATCCCCCTTTTTCTTTAGCTCTCCTACAATTCTACCCTTTTCGTCCACTGATTGTTCCTCGAAAGCATATAAAAGCCCTGTACATATTCCGCTCTCTTCATATCCCAGAATCTCCCGGATCTCCTCAACCCTTCGACTTTTGTCCCGCATTCTGCTCACATGTACAATAATATCTACTCCCGATGCAATTTGCCTGCGGACAGCCTGCAGAGGAATATCCGTCCCCATCATAACCATATTTTCCAAACGAAAGAGCAGATCTGCCGCACTATTGGCATGGGCTGTAGACATAGAGCCATCGTGCCCGGTATTGAGTGCCTGGAGCATATCCACTGCTTCCGCGCCTCTTACCTCGCCCACCACAATCCGATCCGGGCGCATTCTCAAACTGGTGCGAATCAAATCTCTCATGGTAATCTCCCCGCAGCCCTCCTGATTTCCATTTCTGGTTTCCAGACGAACAAGATTCTCCAATCCCTGCAACTGCAATTCGGCACTGTCCTCAATGGTTACCACCCGCTCCTCAGGTGCAATAAATCCAGACAGTACATTCAAAAATGTGGTTTTACCGCTTCCCGTACCTCCCGATATCAGGATATTGTACTTGGCCTGTACCAGCTTTTTCAAAAACTCCGCCGCCTCCACCGTAATGGAATGCTTCTCGATCAGATCCTTTACCGTAATCGCCCGGCCGGGAAATCTTCGAATCGTAACAATAGGACCATTTAGTGCCACCGGTTCCATGACAATATTTACTCTGGAACCATCCTTGAGTCTGGCGTCCACGATAGGAGAAGCCTCATTCACCACCCGGTTGCAATCCGCCACAATCTGCTGTATCACGTCCTGAAGCTTTTCCTTGCTTTCAAATCTCACCACAGCCTTTTTTACTGCTCCATTCCGTTCTACAAAGATATGCTCCGCTCCGTTTACCATGATCTCGGTTATGGTGGGATCTTCTATAAAGGGCTGCAGGACATCCAATCTTCGCAGAGTACAAAAGATATCCTCCCGCACTCGTTTGATCCTCTTCAGAGACTCCCATTTTGCATCTTCCTCCTCTAAAAGCACATGATTGATGGCTTCTATCACATCCTCATCCTGAAGGTTATGTGTAAAATCCAGTCTTTCCACTACTTTGTTCTGAAGCCGCCTTTTCCATTCCTGATAATCCATTCTCTTCCCCCATGATCATATTTTTTCGCACCCACTCTGCCAGCTCACCTCTGCTGTAATCCTCCATTGCTTCCGGCAAATACCTGATAATCGGAATTTCCAATGGTATAATTTTTGGCAAAATATCATCCATTTTTTTCTTATTTACAATATTTTCAAAGCATTCCCGTTTTTTCACTGATTGTGGATCCTGCTTTTCAATCATATAAATACAATCACTTTCCCGCAAAATCTCCAGCCCTCCCTGGACTGCATCATTAAAATCCAAAACAATCACATCATACTCAGGCATTGCCCGGCATTTATTTAGCACCTGCCTCCACTCCTCCGAAGAAATCTCCGGAATAATGGTTCCATTGCACATAGGCACAAGGTATGACCAGTTACCGATCCTTTTTTCCGCAGCTTTCACATGTAGAGCAAACTCTTCCTGCTCCAGATTCCCGTAATATAGTAAGGAGGATAAATCCACATCATCATCCATTTTTCCCAAACTTACATAACATCCCATATTGATGTAGAGAACCCGATATTTTTCTGCCAGGATCTGGCTATAGGTGATGGCTGTCGTGGTCTGCAGGCATCGTCGAACAGGCGTAAAAAAAATCTCGCACCTGCACATTCCCCTCTCCTGCAAAACCGGATACCTCGACTTTTTTTGTTCCGCAAGGATCTGTAGGATCTGCCTTCGCACCTTATCCGCCTCCTGGTATTTATGGATATTTCGGATTTCCCCAAATCGAATGCACCCACTTTCATTCAGAATCATTATTTGCTCCTTCGAACAACCGGGAAGGTTGTCCCCCACCAGGGATTCTGCAATCAAAATCAATTCCACATCCTGTTGTTGCTGCAATCGCTCCAACTCCTTCACGCTGCTGCAGACGATGATTTCGCAGGGAAATGTATGATCCTTTCTTAAAAATTCTGCCATCTGCTGTGCATAATCCAGCTCAGCATCGCATAAAACAAATGCCTTTGCGTTCAAGAGACCTCCTCTCTGTGCCATAATCCATATGGATTCTCCACACTTATCAATATATATAATAATTGAAATACTGGCCGAAACAGCCGCGACACATAAATGTGTTGAACAATAACCTCCGCCAAGAGCGACGAAAGAATTTTGTATGATTATTATATCAATAGTATTCTATTTTGTCTATAGATATTTTAATTTTTTTTGCATATTTTTCCACATATATGGTTATACTTGTATAAAGAAAAAAGGAGTGCCTATGAAAATCATATTTAAAAAAGAGATTCCTGCCCCAAAAGAAAAGGACGAAGAAATGAAAATCCCCTCCCTTCTGGAGGATATTGAAAAGACGCGCATCGCTCTGGATACAGCTTATGCAGGTTTTGACAATGCCACAGATCCGGACATGATCGACTGCTATATCTACGAGATCAACTCTTTGCTGAAAAGATATGATCATTTAAGCAAATTGACCTCTGCCAACACTTTATGAATATGGTTACCTTCTAAAAAACGCAGACTCAACAGCTTTCTCAGCCGATGAATCTGCGTTTTTTTTACATGAAATCTTTCTCTTTCAATATGATCATGTCTTCCTCATCATATCGTTTTCCTAAAATAATATCAAAGAAGTGACCAATTGTCTTGCGTTCAGCACTTTCAATCGCTTCATCCATGATCTCCTTAACATCCATTACCGTCACTGCATGATCACTGGTCTGCATATCCTCAATCCTTGTGTGAAGTGCCAAAAGACCAAGCTCGTCGATGGAATATTCTCTTTCCCTTGCGTACTTCTTTGCAAATGCAGCCAACGCCTGATTGCTCAGTGCTGCCACATCCACTCTGGCAGTAAAGCAGGACGCCAATCGATCATTGGCCTGAAGGAAGCGGTCCATCATTCGCTTTGTATCTTCCATCACAACCACAATGCCAAAATCTTCCTTCTGAAGTGCTTTGTACAAATCATTTGCAGCTGACTCCTGCATTTTAGAAGCCTTTTGAATGATCAATGCACCATTTCTTAAATCATCAATGATCTCTTTCACATTTCTGGAATTGAGAGAATCTCCGGAAATCTTAGCAATTTTGCCGGTCATATTATGATCCGTCATCTGCACTTCCCGAACCATATTCTTGGCAAGTCCAATGGAATCCATACCTTCTGCACCGGTAACAATGACATTTCCGGTATATGACGCCATGGAAATTCCGTCAATGGCGTTGATCAACTGCTCTTTCATGGATTTACCCTGAATATAGGAACCGAACAGTTCTCTTTCCTCTCTGGTCAGGTTACGAACTTTATGCTTGTCACGGATAACTTCCTTTTTGTCTTCCAGGATCGGTTCTTCTTCTGTTGCAGGAGTTTCCTCAGCAGCCGATTCTTCTGGGGTTGCAGGAGCTTCTTCCACAGCCGGCTCTTCTGCTGTTTCCAGAGTCTCTTCCACAGCCGACTCTTCTGCTGTTGCCGGAGTCTCTTCCGCAGCCGGCTCTTCCTCCGTTGCAGGAGGCTCTTCCACAGCCGGCTCTTCCTCCGTTGCAGGAGCTTCTTCCGCAGCCGGCTCTTCCTCCGCAACCAGAACCTCTTCTGCCACAGCTTCTTCCTCCACTACAGATACCACATCTTGGATCTCTTCCAGTTCTTCCACTTCACCGATATCGCTTACTGTCAGAGCCTCTTCTTCTGCCGGGCTCTGCTCTTCCGGCGCTTCTGCAGGACCCTGCTCTTCCGGCACTTCTGCAGGCTTCATATCTGCCAGCTTAACGATGGGCTTCCTATCCTGCTGCTCGCCCTTTTCCAGTTTCTCCAGCAGTCCATCCCTTACTGCCGCATCAAATTCTGTGAACATCGGGCCGGTTTGCTGCAGTACATGCTGCCTTATTTCTTCTTTTCGCTTTTCTTCATTTTCTTTTTTCAGCCGTTCCCATTCCAGGATAATATCATCGATACTGATCTGACCGGTAATCTGCTTCTCCACCGGATCTCTCTCCGGAAGCACAAAACTGATCTGACCATCACCTTCCATGGACAGCACCTTAGCAATCTCCTTGGGCGGCTGAGTCTGCTGCATATTTTTCTCTTCCGCAGACTTCATCTGTTGCATGACAGCAGCCCCAATATTTGCCTGATCCTGCTCTTCTATAATAGGAAGACTTATCTGCTCCGCTTCTGCCGATGCCTCCACTGCCGAGAGCTCTTCTGTTGCTCCAAAGAACACTTCTGACTTCTCTTCTTCTGCTGCCTGTTCCGGCTCTTGTACCTGTGGTGCTGCTTCCGGCACATCTACCTGCTCCATAGTTGTTGTTGCAAACATGGGCGCCATAATGCTTCTGGTAATCTCTGCATTACCCGTATTTCCAAAGTACTCCTGGATTCCTGCTGCCAACTCTTCCTGCAAATTGATGGTATCGTATTTTCCCACATCCAGAGTTTTTACCTGTATCTCGATCTCTTCTGCAGGAATTCGGGTGGTTGGCGCATCTGAAGAAAGCTCCTTCTTCGGTTCATCACTTCCGTCACTTACTGATACCTGTGGCAATACCATTGTATCCGTAGATACCTCTTTCTCTTCCTCATGTGCTTCCTCTAAAGGGGTAGCACCGAAGCGAGAGTCATATTTATACTTCTGTTCCGCAGTCAGGGGGGCATGAAGCGCCTTTAATTCCAAAGCCTTGATCACATATCTACCCTCGCCAAACCACAAAAATATCTCGTCACATTCTTCCACACACTTGGTGGCCAGACCCACTCTATGATACAGATATGCCAGCTCGTAGGCCCACTTTTCCCGGTATTCTTTCTTCTTTAATTCTTCCAGTACCGCGATACGCTCTTCCAGACTTACATCCTGCGCTTCATAAAGCTTGTACTGGAGAATATATCTTCCGGTATCCTTCGGTGCAATCTGTACATATTCCTTGTAATATTCCACCGCCTGCACGAATTCTTCCATCTTAATGGACAACTCGCACAGAGAATACACGATCATTCTTCCGCCCGGATGACGATCATATGCCAACAACAGCAGATCCCGGCTGTCCTCGTATCTGCGACACATTTTATACAAATCACTGACTGTACACAACATCATTACGCTTTTAATACGACGCCAATCAATGCTGTCTGCAATCTCCGCCGCCTGCTCATATTCCTTTTGTGCAATCAGTTCCTTAATCTCATCCGCTTTGATTTTGTACTCAAACTTATCCAAAATATTTGCTCCTCTATCTATATCTTCCAACGACATTCCTGACACATACTATATTTTGTGCATAAAATCCCACTTTTACTTTTATAAGTGTATCATAGAGCCTTGGATATGTCAAAAAAATAAAGCAAAATTTAAGAAAAATTTGCAAGTTTTTTTCGGAAAACAGCGACTTTCCACTGATAATCTATTTTATAGTCCTAAGCAGGTCAAACATATCCTTCATATCCAGTTTCAGCTCTCCGCCAAATATCCCCACCGGGATCTCCATATCCCCTCCATACATAGTAGGAAGCTCGTCCTGTTCAAAGAAATATACCAGTACCCGCTCCCTCTCCAAATCCACCATCCAGTACTCCCGCACGCCCGCATTCCTGTATTTGTGAAGCTTTAAATGGGCATCCTTTCTCTTGGTGGAAGGAGAGAGAATTTCTATAACAAAATCCGGTGCCCCCATAATGCAGCGACGCAGCAGCTTACTTCTGTCACACAGAATCAGTACATCCGGCTGCACCATGGTCTTGTTGTCACAGTCCAACTGCACGTCGATGGGGGACACAAAGGGCATACAACTGCCGCCCTTCTTTTTAATAAAATTTGTTATTTGCGTATAAAGGTCCCCTACCGCATACTGATGGGTAGTATAGGGTGCCGTCATATCATAAATCACTCCATCGATCAGCTCTACCCGTCGTTCATCCGGCAGGGAATAGTAGTCCTCTAATGTATACTCTCCCTGCTTTTTTCCATAAGCAAGGGCAGATTCCTCCACCTGGCCGGATTCTACAGGCTCACAATCATACGCAACAGCCTCCGGTCTTAACACTTCCTCTAAAGCTTTCAATGTTTCATATCTGGGTGACTTGGTCTTCCCACTGAAGATCTTCTGAATAGTCCCCTTGGATACGCCGGACAATTCAGATAGCTTGTCTAAAGAATAGCCCTTCTGCTGTTTATAATATAGTAGCTGTGAAATGGTCATGGTTTTTCCTCCTTTGTACCGAATAATTCACAAGGATAGTTTATCAAATGTATTGTAATAAATCAATAGATATATTGCATGTGCTGCCATTTTAATTCTGCCCTACAAATTGCGACTCCCGCTTCAGCTCATAAACCACAATTTCCTGCCCATCCATATCCTCCCGATGCATATCCACATAGGTCACGGTGCTGTTGTCGTAGGTTTTATAATAGTACATACCCTTATCCAAATTACAACAGGAGGTATAAATAGAGATCTCATACTGATCCTGCCCGTCCTTATCTTTTCCAAGCTGTACGCAGCCTCTTATCTGCTCCACCGTTCCTAAGATGCGGAAAAACTGGCTGACACTTTCTCCTTCCGACTCCCCGGACAAAGAATTCATCTTTGTAAAAGCTGCTCTGACAAAACGAGAGGCGGAAGACCAGTCCCCGGGAAGTCCTATGGAACCCATGCCACGACTATAAGGCACCAATTCAAGACCTTCTCCAAACCGATTCTCCGGCTCTTTTTTGGACAATTGCATAAAATTACTCAGGTAAAACATCTGCATATCAAAAGGCGGATTGTTGGTCAGCACACCCACCGAATTCTCATACACTTTCAGCCCTTCCTTCACACATTCCACTGTAATTGCTTCCTTTTTATCTGCAATGATCCAGTGCAGGGGCGAGAGAGGATAATTTTCCCCAAAAGGAAGCTTCACCAGATTGATCCAGGCAAGCTTCTCCCTGGCTTCCGCCACAGAACCGCACTGTCCCAGTATCCAGGGGATGAATTCAAAAGGGGCAATATTATCCTTTCCTTCTTGGTACTCTTTGTAATCCGTATTGTTGGGAAAATTCAACCCCGCCATACCCAGACCGACTTCATTGATGGCATCATAATATAAAGGATAAGTCTCCGCCACCACTGCAATTCCGAGCAGTGCATAATGCTTTTCCATGGTGGGCATTTTTCGAAATTTCAAAGGGAATTTACGCGGCGTAAACGCCATCATCTCCCCGTAAGACACCTCCCAGTCAAAGGTTCTTCCAAAATAATGATCTTTTGTTGCATAGGTTACTGCTGTACACATAAGGTTCCCTCCCGATCTATTTCAAAATACTCCTTGGGTATATTTCCCACATCACTTAAATTATCTTACTTTATCATACACTACATCTATAATTTTAGAAAATCGCATTTCTATTCGCTGGATCTCTACTTTTCCCAGAAAATTCAGCAGATAGAAATGCCAAAAATCCCAATATAGATGAATTATTTCATTTCCCCCCCCAAAAAAATTTACGCCGCCCATTCAAGGCGGCGTGGCATCAATATCATTTAAAAAATCATAAAATATTACTCAATTCTGCAAACTGCTCCAGGGTCAGGGCCTCTCCTCTGACCGTAGCCGGTAATCCCATCTTTTCCAAAGCCGCCATGATCCGCTCCTTGGAAAGCTTTAATTCCGGAGCATTGGAAAGTCCGTTTACCAGGGTCTTTCGCCGCTGATTAAAGGAAGCTCTGATCAGTGCAAACATCAGCTTCTCATCCTTCACTTGTACTGGGGGCTCATCATATCTGGTCAGACGAATCACCGCACTTCCCACATTAGGGCGAGGAATAAAGCAATTGGGTGGCACATTTGCCACGATCTCCGGCTTGGCATAATACTGCACAGCCAGGGACAGTGCACCATAATCCTTGGTTCCCGGTCCCACCTGCATACGGTCTGCCACTTCCTTCTGCACCATGATGGTGATGCTCTTCAAGGGAACATGACTTTCAAATAATCCCATAATAATAGGCGTTGTAATATAGTATGGCAGATTGGCAACCACCTTAATCGGTTTGGAATCATTTTTTTCTGCAACAATCCTGCCAATATCCACCTTCAAAATATCATCATTGATCACCGTTACATTATCGTACTCGGAAAGAGTATCCGCCAGAATGGGGATCAACATCTTATCGATCTCCACCGCAATGACCTCTCTTGCATTTTCTGCAAGATACTGGGTCATGGTCCCAATACCGGGTCCGATCTCCAGCACGCAATCTTCCTTGGTGATCTGGGCCGCATCGATGATCCTTTCCAGCACCCTTGTGTCTATCAGGAAATTCTGCCCGAATTTCTTCTGAAAATTAAAGCCATATTTTTGCAAAACTGCAATTGTATTCTGAGGAATTCCTAAGTTTGCCATGTCTATTTCCTTCTTTTTAATGATCTTTCGGGCAACCCCTCAGGTTGCCCCGGTGTATTAATAGTACTGGAAATCCGAAACAAAATGTGCACAATTGTAAAGCACCAGTATTTCCAGCTCTTCTTTATCGTACTGCTCTATAAAATTGAATAAGGGTCCGTTGAAATATCTTAAATCCAGCACATATACCTTGCTGTAATGATTGGCGATCAAAGGAATAAATGTATTGGCGAAGGAATCCTTGATCACAAACAATTCCCTGCCGCTTCTATTCTTGGTCTCAATCTCCACCAGACCATGATTATCATCTATAAAAAAGCCGTATTTATTCTTGGTCTCCAGATAACTTTCTTCGTAGAAAGAATCTGCCTTCTTCGTATAATCATACGTGATATTGACGGGTTTTGCAATGGTTCGGGGGAAAATCTTGATTTCTTCTCCCTCCACCGGCATATTTAACTTGGCCTGCAGTGTTCCTTCAAAGGAATCCGTCACCGTTATCATCTTATCCCCACGATAATGAACCGGGAACTCTACCCTTCCCTGACTCCAAACTCTATACGCATACATAGCACCCAGAGAAGTCCAGTGGTGATCCGTCCGATAATATATTTCCTCATCGGCATGCTCCTTCAAAATATCATAAACAGGAATCATCTTTTCTTCACCGATGGTTTCTGCTACCTGATCCAGAAAAATTCTTTGATCATAATAAGGTGCAAAAACCGGCAACTTATCTGTCAAAATATTGTCTGCAGTAGGCACCAGCATCACTTCCGTTTGAGGGAATCTATCCACTAGCTTTTTTAGCAGTCCGACTCGCTTTTCTACCAGCTCCGGCTTAAAGTCAGCATTCGTATGCTGCTCAATCAGATAATCATCCTTTCCGATATACACACCATTGATCAGGTGCTTCTGCATCAGCATATCCATACCGGTCTTCATCCGTATCCATATATCCCTGCTGACAAACTGGTCATTCAAATAATTTTCATA
>JAZUCP010000047.1:0-14650 GCA_045639165.1 Acetatifactor sp.
TTGCTCATGCAGCAGCTATGGCTATGAAGAATTTACTGGGGCTTGTATGTGATCCCGTAGCCGGTCTGGTAGAAGTGCCCTGTGTAAAGAGAAATGTGATCGGAGCCATGAATGCGATGTCCTGTGCGGATATGGCTTTGGCAGGAATTATCAGTAAGATTCCGCCGGATCAAGTGATTGATGCCATGAAATCGGTAGGCGATAAAATGGATGTATCCCTTCGTGAAACAGCAGGGGGTGGTCTGGCTCAGACACCGGAAGGTATAGAAGCAGCGAAAAAACTATTGTCAGATAATTGAAAATATTGTATAATTAATATATAAAAAGTAGTAGGAAGGATGATGGTTTATGAATACTGTAATTACTATTGGCAGACAATTTGGTTCGGGTGGACGTGAGATCGGTGAGAAAGTAGCTGAGTATTTCGGAATTAAATGTTACGATAAGGAACTTTTAAGCAGAGCGGCAAAAGAAAGTGGTTTTTGTGAAGAAATGATTGAAAATCATGATGAAAGACCTACCAATTCCTTTTTGTACAATTTGGTAATGGATACATATTCCTTCGGATACAATGCATCATCCTTTGTTGATATGCCTATCAGCCATAAGGTATTTCTTGCACAGTTTGATACCATTAAGAAGGTTGCGGATGAAGGTCCTTGTGTTATCGTCGGTCGTTGTGCGGATTATGCTCTTGCGGACTATAAGAATGTTTTGAACATTTTTATTTATGGTAATGAAAGCTGCAAGACCAAACGTATTATGGAAAAGTACAGTCTTTCAGAAGTAAAAGCGAAAGATATGTGCGTAAAGAAAGATAAGCAGAGACAGAGCTACTACAATTATTATTCTTCTAAGAAATGGGGTCGTGCAGACAGTTATGATCTTTGTATCAACTCCAGCGTATTAGGTGTGGAAGGAACTGTTAAGCTGATCATTCAGTACATTGAAGATTTTGAGAGTTTGAACAAATAATTGTTGTAAATTTTGTAAAAAATATAAAAATATATATTGACATTTTAAGGCACCTCTTGTATACTATTCGAGTATGCCGCATAACTAGGTATAAGTGTGTAAAAAAATAGTTTTACACCACCAAAGTTAGCGAGTAAATGTAGAACACAGTAAAGCTGTGTGCACATGAATAGGAGGTGCCTTTATGTACGCAATTATTGCAACAGGTGGAAAGCAGTACAAAGTTTCAGAAGGAGACATCATCAAAGTTGAGAAGCTTGATGTTGAAGCTGGTGCTACTGTAACATTTGACCAAGTAATCGCAGTAAGTGATGATACCCTTAAGGTTGGTGCAGATGTAGCTAACGCTACCGTAGCAGCTACCGTTATGGAACAGGGTAGAGGTAAGAAGGTTATTGTATACAAGTACAAGAGAAAAACCGGTTACCACAAGAAAAACGGTCATAGACAAGCATACACTCAGGTTAAAATTGACAAGATTAATGCTTAATCGTTCTTTATAAAGGACAGACATATGACAACTATTATTATTCGGACGACTGAAAAAAAAGAATATCTCGGTTTTGTCTGTATGGGGCATGCGGGATATGTAAAAAAAGGACCGGATATCGTGTGTGCGGCGGTTTCAGTGTTGGTTATTAATACGATCAATGCGATGGAGAAGCTTGCAGGACAGATATCAGAAGTGGTCCAGAACGAAGAAACCGGATTTATCAAATGCGATTTCAAGGACAGTCTGAATGAAAAATCCATTTTATTGATGGAAGCCATGATTTTGGGATTGGAAAATATCAGTGAATCATACGGCAGAAAGTATTTACAAGTTAAATTCGAGGAGGTGTAAACCATGTTAAATATGAACCTTCAATTCTTCGCTCATAAAAAAGGTGTTGGTTCTACCAAGAACGGTAGAGATTCCGAATCTAAGAGATTGGGCGCAAAGAGAGCTGACGGACAATTCGTTAAGGCAGGAAACATTCTGTACAGACAGCGTGGAACAAAGATCCATCCAGGTGTTAATGTAGGTATTGGTGGCGATGACACTTTATTTGCATTAGTTGATGGTGTTCTCAGATTCGAAAGAAAAGGCAGAGACAAAAAGCAGGCTTCTGTATATCCTGTAGAGCAGTAATGCGAATTAACAAAGGCTTCAAACATATTTGTTTGAAGCTTTTTTTTAAAGAAGACAGAAAGGAGAGCATCTGATGTTTGCAGATAGAGCAAGAATATTTGTTAAAAGTGGAAAAGGCGGAGATGGTCATGTTTCCTTCAGAAGAGAAAAATATGTTCCAAACGGCGGTCCGGATGGGGGCGACGGTGGAAAAGGTGGAGATGTAATCTTCGAGGTAGATGAAGGATTGAACACTTTGATTGATTTCAGGCACATCCGTAAGTATAAGGCTGAAGATGGTGAAGAAGGCGGCAAAAAGAACTGTCGCGGTAAAAATGGTGCAGATATTGTCATTAAAGTGCCGGCCGGTACTGTAATTAAAGAAGCTGAAAGCGGCAAGGTAATTACGGATATGTCGGGAGATAACAAGCGAGTAATTCTGCTGAAAGGTGGTAAAGGCGGTAATGGTAATCAACATTATGCCACATCCACAATGCAGGCACCAAAGTATGCTCAGCCCGGAATTCCCGCACAGGAGCTGGAATTGATTCTTGAATTGAAAGTGATCGCAGATGTTGGATTGGTGGGATTTCCCAATGTAGGTAAGTCTACATTTCTTTCCAGAGTTACCAATGCAAAACCGAAGATTGCGAACTATCACTTTACAACCTTAAATCCCAATTTGGGTGTCGTAGATCTGGAAGGTACCGGCGGTTTTGTAATTGCAGATATTCCCGGTCTGATCGAAGGTGCATCTGAAGGTGTGGGACTTGGCCATGAATTCCTTCGTCATATTGAAAGAACTAAGGTGATCATTCATATTGTGGATGCTGCCGGTACAGAAGGCAGAGATCCGGTGGAAGATATCTATGCCATCAACAAGGAGCTGGAAGCATATAATGCAGATATTGCAAAACGTCCTCAGGTGATTGCGGCAAATAAAATCGATGCGATCTATGATGACGGCACAGGAAATGACCCTGTGAGTGCTTTAAAGGCTGAATTTGAGCCACAGGGCATTAAGGTATATCCGATCTCAGCAGTAAGCGGAAAGGGCTTAAAAGAGCTTTTATACGAAGTGAACAATATGCTGGAAGAAATTGATGAAGAGCCTACCGTATTCGAACAGGAATACTTCCCTGAAGAGGCTACAACTGCATATAATCATCTTCCATATACTGTTGAATATGATGCAGAAGAAGATGAATATGTGATTGAAGGCCCTCGTATTGAAAAGATGCTTGGTTACACCAATCTGGAAAGTGAAAAAGGATTTACCTTCTTCCAGAACTTCTTAAAAGATACTGGTATCCTGAAAGAACTTGAAGAGTTAGGCATTGAAGAAGGAGATACCGTAAGAATGTACGGATTATCCTTCGATTACTATAAATAATTTGCAGCCGCAATGCGGCAGAAATGAGGAGAATCATGACAAGTAAACAGAGAGCTTATTTAATGAGTCTTGCAAGCAGTTTGTCTCCACTGTTTCAGGTTGGTAAATCCAGTCTGACACCGGAGCTTACTGAAGCAATCGCAGAAGCTTTCAATACCAGGGAATTGCTTAAAATTGCAGTACTTAAGAACTGCTTTGATGATCCCAGGGAAATCGCATCCGTATTGGCGGAAAGAACTCATTCACAGGTTGTACAGGTGATTGGTAAAAAGATCGTACTTTATAAGCCAGACAAGGATAAGCCAAAGATTCAGCTTCCTGAGAAATAAGTATGTATATAGCGGAAAAGAATATGAAAAATGCGAAAAAGATTGGTATCATGGGTGGAACCTTTAATCCCATTCATATAGGGCATTTGTTGATGGCTCAGTGGGCCAAGGATACGCAAGGTTTGGACGAAGTCATCTTTATTCCTACAGGGAACCCGTATATGAAGGCAGGAAGTGAAATACTGGATGGTAGGGAACGCCTTAAAATGGTTGAATTAAGTATTGAAGGAGAGAAAAATTTTTCCACCTCTACGATAGAGATTGATCGTGAGGGTAATACTTATACCTATGAAACCTTGCAGGAATTGAAAAAGTGTTATCCAGATGATGAATTATATTTTATTGTGGGAGCTGACAGCTTGTTCGGTTTTGAACGATGGGTACATCCTGAAGTGATACTGGAGAATTGTATCCTTTTGGCGGCAGCAAGAAATGGTGTCAAAATGGAGGAGCTGGATCAAAAACGAAATGCATTGATGGAGCAGTTCGGCGGAGAGATTCGTCTGTTTGATTTTCCGGCCATTGATGTTTCTTCTTCTATGATTCGTAATCGCATTGCAGAAGGAAAGAGTATCCGTTATCTTGTGACGGATCAGGTATGTGAATATATTTCGAAACGAGGATTTTATTTGTAAGGTACCCCGTTGTAAAGAGTGAAAGGACTATTGACCATGAAAAACACGGATTTGTGTAAAATTCGAAAAGCAATGGAAAAAGCCCAGGATGACAGGCGATACGAGCATACTTTGGGAGTGGCTTATACTGCGGCTGCACTTGCAATGCATTATGGTGTTGATGTGAATAATACCATGATTGCCGGATATCTGCATGATTGTGCAAAAAATATGAGTGATGATAAGAAGCTTTCTTTTTGTGAGAAACACAATATTATGATCACGGAAGCAGAGAGGCAGAATCCATCCCTTCTTCACGCCAAAGTAGGAAGTTTTATGTCTATGGAAACCTACAATGTGGATGATGTGGATATTATTAATGCGATCTTAAATCACACCACAGGACGCCCGGAGATGTCTGATCTGGAGAAGATTATCTTTATTGCGGATTATATTGAGCCGGGAAGAAGCAGTGCACCAAATCTTGATCAGATTCGCAGAACGGCCTTTGTTGATTTGGACAGGACCATGCTTATGATATTGCATGATACTTTGGAATATCTGAAAACTTCTGAATTGGCAATTGATCAAAAAACAAAAAGAACGTATGATTATTACTTGAGTATAAGTAAGAATGGAGAATGTAATGAATAAAGAATCCTTAGAAATGGCAAAGCTTGCAATTGAAGCTTTGGAAGACAAAAAAGCGGAAGATATCAAAATCATTGATATTAGTGAAGTATCCGTACTTGCAGATTATTTTATTATCGCGGGAGGAAGCAATCACAGCCAGATTCAGGCATTGTGTAATAATGTAGATGAAAAGCTGGGACGTGCAGGACACCCTTCCAAGCAGATCGAAGGATATGATACTGCAAATTGGGTATTGTTGGACTTCGGCGATATCATTGTTCATATTTTTGATAAGGAAAATCGTCTGCTCTATGATTTGGAAAGAATCTGGAGAGATGGAAAGGCAATTAAGAAAGAAGACCTGGCATAAAGCCAGGTCCTTTTTAGTCTACACGTTCGGAATCATTGAATATCTTCATAAAAAATGTAAGCAGGTATAAACCGCAGATTCCCACAAGTGTATAGACGATTCTGGAAAGCCAACTCATATCACCGAACAAAAATGCAACCAGATCGAAACGGAACAAACCGATCAATCCCCAGTTAACCGCTCCGATAATTGCAATTGTGAGAGCGAATGAATCTATAAACTTATTATCCATATAAACCTCCATTCCGTCATATGACTGATGATTCTTTATCATTATATCCGGAATGAAGAGTGCTTATTCAAAAATTATCGATAAAAACGGAAAACACCAAAGACTTTTCCTAAAATCTGACAATCGTTCACAATGATCGGGTCCATGGTATCATTTTCCGGCTGAAGGCGGATATGACCGTTTTCCCGGTAGAATGTCTTTACGGTTGCTGAGTCATCAATCAGAGCAACCACCATATCACCATTGCGTGCGGTATTGCAGGAATTCACAAATACACGATCCCCGTCAAAAATACCGGCATTGATCATAGAATCTCCCTTAACATTTAAAATAAAGGATTCTCCGCCAGGTACCACATCAGCGGGAACAGGGAAGTACTCTTCAATATTTTGTTCGGCAAGAATGGGTACGCCGGCAGCTACCTGTCCGATAATAGGCAGGCTGACCATCTCTGTCCGAACCATCTGGAAGCTGTCATCACAGATCTCAATGGCACGAGGCTTAGTAGGGTCTCGGCGGATGTAACCATTCTTTTCCAATGTTTCAAGATGAGAATGTACTGAAGAAGTTGATTTTAAATGAACTGTCTCGCAAATCTCACGAACAGTAGGTGGATACCCTCTGTTTAGAATCTCTTGCTTAATGTAATCAAGAATTTGTTGCTGCTTGGCTGTAATCTTTCCGTAACCCATGAATAAACCTCCATATCTATTTGCAATAAAAACATCTGTTCTTGTATATGTAAACAGTATATCATAAAAAGAAATAAAAAGCAAACATATATTCCAAAAATATGTTCGATTTTTGTGTTGACAAAAGAACGAATGTTCTGTATAATACAAATATAACGAACAGATGTTCCGAACAGGAATCGAACAAAGGATGGTGTGATGTATGAGCCGCGTACAAGGATATAGAACAGAAAGAGAAAGAAGAAATTATATCAGAAAGATCAGAAGACAGAAAGAAATCAGAAGAAATGTGATTCTTGCAATCGTAACCGCTGTAGTACTGGCTGTTTTTACATTTTCTTATCATACGCTGATCTCAGCTGCTAGCACAGGCTCAGAAGAGGTAAGTTATAAGTATTTTACAAGTATCCAGGTGGAAGCTGGTGATACCTTATGGTCCATTGCAGAAGAGTATGCGGACGATGAACATTATTCTTCCCATAAGGAATATATTAACGAAGTGAAGCGTATGAATAAGATGGGTGATGATAATATTCATTATGGTCAGTATTTGATTATTCCATACTATTCAAGTGAATTTGTTCAATAAATATAACGTAATCTTCTAAAGTGAAGGAATTCATAATTTAAGGTTTTACTGCTGCTTTTCTTAGGATTAGCAGCTTTTTTGATACATTATTAAGGATATCGTGCAGTAATTTGAGATTTATTTTTGTGTAAATTCAGATTATAATATAAATATACTGAATCATTAGAAAATTTCGGGGTAAAAAGGAGGAAGTTTATGATGAATGAATATGATGATCGTTTAAAGGAATTACAGGATAAAATACATATGAAGGGACATCTTGAAAGAGTCTTAAAGAATTTAAAAAAGCAGCAGGTTGAATTGGAGCAGAAAGTAGATGAGTTAGATAATCAGAGAATGAAAGAACAATCCGAAGTGGACCGCCTGGAAGGAAGTAGTCTGAGAAGATTTTTCTATAATGTGGTAGGGAAGCAGGATGAAAAGCTGTCTAAAGAACGTCAGGAGGCCTACGAAGCTTCAGTCAGATATGACGCAGCCTATCAGGAATTAAAAGCTGTGGAGGCAGATATTCGATATCAGGAGCTTGAATATGGCAGGGTACGTCGCAGTGAGGAGGAATATCAGTCCGTACTTGCTCAAAAAATATCTGCTTTTAAAGCTTCAGATCACCCCAAAGCAGGAGAGATTCTGGTATTGGAAGAAAAAATCGCTAAATTAAAATCACAGGAAAAAGAGATTCAGGAAGCGATTTCAGCCGGAAATACAGCCATACATCTGGCGGAACAGGTTCTAGGTGATCTTTCTAGCGCGCATAACTATGGAGCATGGGATGTCCTCGGCGGCGGACTGATTGCAGATATGGCAAAGCACAGTCATTTGGATGATGCCCAGAATCGGATAGAACGACTTCAGATTGAATTACGTCGCTTTAAGACCGAATTATCTGATGTGAATATAAACGCCAATATGCAGGTAAGTATCGATGGATTTTTACGATTTGCAGATTATTTTTACGATGGATTGTTTGCGGATATTGCAGTGTTGGAGCGTATTAAAGAATCCCAGATCAGGGTTACAAACGTTAAGAATCAAATACTTACAGTGATGGGGGTGTTGAATACCAAAAAGACATCCGTTATCGGAGAAAAGAATCTGGCGGAACATAAGTTGAAGGAATTGATGAAAAGCTTGTAGGGAAAAGATGTAAAAAGGGCACTCATGCGAGTGCCCCTAAATGATTACATATCATCATCAACGATTTCGTCGAATTCACACTTGTCCAGATACTCATCAAAAGCATCTGCAACTGCTTCGTATTCATCATCATCTTCAATATAGATCAGTTCAGGTTCTTCATTAGGATCATCAGGGTTTTCGCTGTAACCATAGAACCATACTTCACCGTCTTCATTTTCACCATTTTCATCAAGAGGTAATAAAACGATATAATCTTTGCCTTCTACTTCGATAATCGTGATAATTGCACAAGTTACCACTTCGCCATCGTCCAATGTCAGATCGACAGTCATTTCTTCATCTAAATTATCTTTTTTTGCCATAGGGAAACCTTTCTGTACATTTGTACGAAATATATTTTATTTTTATCATTATACATTATGTTAAAATTTCTTGCAACCAATTTACAGAATTCAAGATTAATAATATAATAAGTGTTAAGGCAATTATACCGGTTTTTTATGAGGGAAATGAATATGCAAACAAATGAAGCAGTAAAGGTTCCGTTGACCTTGGGAGTCAAAAAAGTAAATCAGGAAGAAAAACAGGGGATTCATGTGGCTTTTGAAGTACGGCCGGAAGCAATTCATGAATCAGAATGTGGAATATTATTGTATGACAGAGAAAGCGGGGAGCTTTTAAAACGTCATGTAATCGATCAGGATCATGCTATGGGTCATGTCAAGTATGATTTTATAGAGGATATGGATTATTCGGATATTGCATATCTGTTTTTCGCGGGGGACCAGGTTTGGACGGATACAAAGGCCGGTGCCTATATTGTTCAGGGCAGATACGGGCATAAAAAGGATGCTTCAGACTATAAGGCGATTCCTGTGGAGCATGTTTATGACTGGGAAAACGTAGAAAAACCCAGGCTTTCCTATTCGGAGAGTATTATGTATTGTCTGCATGTGCGTGGTTTTACCCGGCATGAAAGTGCAGGCGTTGCTTGTAATGGGACCTTTAGGGGTATCGTGGAGAAGCTTGATTATTTGCAGGAGTTGGGAATTACCACCATTGAATTGCAGCCTTGTTATGAATTTGATGAGGCGGAGGTCTGGCGTGATTGCGACAGACTGAATTATTGGGGATACAAACAAGGATATTATTATGCTCCAAAATCTTTATATGCATTTACAGAAGATTCGGTAGGTGAGTTTAAGGATCTGGTTAAAGCCTGCCATCAGCGAAAAATGGAAGTGATTTTACAGTTTTATTTCCCGGATACTGTGAATCGGGGAGAGATTTCCGGGATTTTAAGATATTGGTCCTGTTATTATCAGGTGGACGGATTTCATATTATGGGGAATCAATTGCCTCTGCGGGAGATTATAGAGGATCCGTATCTTTCCGATATAAAGATCATGCACCATTATCTGCCCTTGGAGCGGACGAGTATAAAAAGTGATCAGAAAAATAGACTGGCCCTCTATGGAGAGGACTATCTTTATACCATGCGTCGATTTTTAAAAAGCGATGCAGGAATGTTGGCCGATGCAATTCTAAAGATGAGAAGAAATCCTGATCAAACAGGTGTTATTAATTATTTTTCCAATTACTTTGGATTCACCATGATGGATATGGTTTCTTATAACCGTAAGCATAATGAAGCTAATGGGGAAGATAACAGGGATGGTGCAGACTATAATTTCTCCTGGAATTGCGGTGAAGAAGGGGCGTCAAAGAAGAGGAATGTGGTGAAGCTAAGAAAGAAACAGCTTCATAATGCTTTGGTGATGCTGATGCTTTCCCAGGGAACACCGTTACTGTTTATGGGGGATGAATTTGGCAATTCCCAGCTTGGTAACAACAATCCCTACAATCAGGACAATGATATCACCTGGCTGAATTGGCGGGACAAGTCTTCTAACAAAGATTTGTATAATTTTGTGAAGAGTCTGATCGCATTTCGGAAAAGAAATAAAGTATTCCACCAGGACAAGGAATGTACAATGGCGGATTATAGGTCTGTAGGATATCCGGATTTATCCTACCATGATCAGGTAGCATGGATGCCTCAGATTCTACCGGAGAGTAGAAGTATTGCATTTATGCTCTGCGGTGATTATACGGAAGAAAATGCAGGAGAATTGTGGTATGTAGCCATCAATATGCATTGGGAGCCTCAGGAATTTGGGTTGCCCAGAATTCCGGCAGACTGTGAATGGGAGAAATGCCTAACAACGGAAAGTACGGAAGATTTAATGACATACGAAAGTGCGGGAGCTAAGAGTGTGATCGTGGCACCCAGAAGTATTGCTGTGTACTATGTCAGGAAGTAACATTCAAAAGAGTTTTGAATAACATATAGTAAAAGGTAAATATAGGTGATACTATGTGTGGATTTATTATTTTACTATTGTTATTGAGCAGAAACAACAATGGAACCTGTTGTTGTCAGAATAGCTGTATGATCCCCGGCGAATGGGCGAGAAAAACAGATGTTATTGATCGGAATGATGATTGCGAATGTAACCGTGGTTGTATGGCTTGCGAAGAAGCTGCTGATACATGCTGCGATCCTGTTGTAGAACGTGAAGATATATGGACTTCTTACAGAAATACGAATAAAACTATTCAAAAATAAACAAATTTATGGTATATTGAATTTGATAAGTTCAAAGGAGGCTTCGTTATGGCTGATGAAAAATATGTAGCATATGTCTCAACTTACACCATGGGTGATAAGCATGGTATCAGGGTCTATGATGTGGATATGGAAAATGGAAGATTCACAGAAAAAGATAAGGTGGAAATCACCAATTCTTCCTATGTATCCATCTCTAAGAATAAAAAGTACCTTTTTTCCATTACGGATTTCGGTGTAGAGTCTTATAAGATAATGCCGGATGGGGAATTGGAGCTGATTAATCATGCATCTATAAATGGCATGAGAGGATGCTATGTTTCATCAGATTATGAAGATAAGTATTTGTTTGTGGCAGGATATCATGATGGTAAGCTGACTGTTTTAAGTTTAAATGAGGATGGCTCCATTGGTGGTATCACAGATGAGATTTACCATAAAGGTATGGGTATTTTATCTGAAAGAAACTCCAGACCCCATATTTGCTGTGCGAGAATGACTCACGATAACAAGTACCTTATGGTTACAGATCCGACCATGGATCATGTAAAGGTATATCGTCTAAATCATGAAACCGGCAAGTTGAAAATTGCGGATGTGATCCGTTGTAAGATTGAGTCCGCACCAAGGCATGTTAAAATGTCCAAGGATGGAAGATTTGTATATGTTGTGCATGAGTGGAAGTGCTTCATCGGCGTGTATAAATACGAAGAGAGGGATGGTGTTCCTTATTTTGATCATGTTCAAGATATCTATACCACCAGAAATAATGTAACTCAGGGAACCACAGCCAGTGCATTGAGCTTCTCTGCAGACTATAATTACCTCTTAAGTACCAACAGCGGAGATAATTCTGTGGCAGTATTTAATGTGAATAAGGAAGATGGCACCCTGACAAAGAACTTTATCCTTCCGGTGAGTGGTGATTATCCAAAGGATGCGGAAATGTTCCCCAACAATAAATTCCTGGTTTCCTTAAACCATGAATCCAGTACCATGACCTTCTTCAGAGTGGATTTAGAGAAAAATATTATGACCATGAACGGAAGAGCGGTCAAGATTCATGAACCAAACTGTATTACGTTCCATAAAATAAGTGGTTAATTTAATAGAAAAAGATGTCGGTTGCGAACCCAATGATATAGGACTTCAAACCGGCATCTTTTTTTCTATTTCTGATAAAATTCTTGTATATAATCCAATCTGGAAGACATATTAGCAAGCAGTGCATCTAAAACAGTTATTGCTGTCATGCATTCAACTACCACAACAGCTCTTGGAACAATGATGGGATCATGTCGTCCCTTAATCTGCACTTCAATCTCTTCGCCGGACTGATTCACTGTCTTTTGGGAAGCGTAGATGGAAGGGGTGGGCTTTATATGAGCCCGAAGAATGATTGGGCTTCCGTCACTGATACCGCCTAAAATGCCGCCGGCATGGTTGGTTGCTTTGGTTATTTTGCCGTCCTTCATGCAATAGGAATCGTTGTTTTTGCTGCCGGAAGATTTGGCTGCCTGAATACCATCACCGATTTCAACAGCTTTTACCGCACCGATGGACATGATTGCCTTAGCCAGACTGGCGTCCAGTTTGTCAAAAACAGGATCACCCAATCCGGCAGGTACACCGGTAACCATACATTCGATGACACCACCCACGGAATCCTGTTTGTGGATCATTTCTTCCAGATAAGTAACGGCAAGTGCATCTGCATTTCTGTCTGGCATAGCGGTTTTGGTTTCATAAACAGCGTTTTGATCAAAAGTATGCGGATTGATTTCTATGGGACCGATTGCCTTGGTATAAGCGGTGATTTCAATTCCAAGTTGCTTTAATATTTTGCAGGCAATGGCTCCGGCCGCCACTCGGCCAATGGTTTCTCTGCCGGAAGAGCGTCCGCCGCCTCGATAATCCCGAAAACCATATTTTTCATCAAAGGTATAATCCGCATGTCCGGGACGATAGTAGGAGGCAATCTCAGAATAATCCTTAGAAATCTGAGAAGTGTTTCTAACCATCAGGGAGATAGGAGTCCCCGTAGTTTTGCCCTCAAAAACCCCGGAAAGGATTTCTACCTCGTCGGATTCCTTGCGGGATGTGGTAATATGACTTTGACCGGGTCTTCTGCGGTTAAGAAAGTTTTGAATATCCGTTTCATCCAGTTCTAGCCCGGCAGGACAGCCATCAATGACCACGCCAAGAGCCTTTCCATGGGATTCACCCCAGGTTGTTATCGTAAAAAGTTTTCCAAATGTAGAGCCAGCCATAAGTTTCCTCGATTCTGTAATAATATTTCAAGTATCCTATACTACGATGTTTCCTATGATACGAAGTATAACATTTCAGGACAGATTTTGCAATGCACAGAAAAAGCGTCTGAGCATTCTTTGATTGAAGTTTTGCTTGAGATTTTCTGGATATCTGCTATAATGTCTAAGAATATGAGCGGATAGTGTTTATGAAATAAAAGGAGCATATATGTATAAAATTTTAAAACAGGAAGGAAATGCCAAAAGGGCAGAATTTCATACCGTCCATGGAACCATTCAGACGCCGGTGTTTATGAATGTAGGCACGGTTGCGGCCATTAAAGGTGCAGTTTCAACAGCAGATTTAGAAGGTATCAAATGTCAGGTGGAGCTTTCCAATACCTATCATTTACATGTACGTCCCGGCGATGATAAGATCAAGCAGATGGGCGGACTTCATAATTTTATGTCCTGGGACAAGCCGATCTTAACGGACTCCGGCGGATTTCAGGTGTTTTCGTTGGCAGGTCTTCGTAAGATCAAAGAAGAGGGCGTGTATTTTAACTCCCATATCGATGGCAGGAAGATTTTTATGGGACCGGAAGAAAGTATGCAGATCCAGTCCAATCTTGCATCCACCATTGCCATGGCTTTTGATGAATGTGCCCCCAGTAAGGCTGATAGGACCTATGTACAAAATTCAGTGGAGCGTACCACACGCTGGCTGCAAAGATGTAAGGATGAAATGAAGAGATTGAACAGTCTGGAGGATACCATCAACAAGAACCAGCTTTTGTTCGGTATCAATCAGGGAGCGATCTTTGATGATATTCGTATTGAGCATGCCAAGATCATCAGTGAGATGGATCTGGACGGTTATGCAGTGGGTGGTCTGGCTGTAGGAGAGAGTCATGAGGAAATGTATCATATTCTGGATTCGGTAGTGCCTTATCTTCCCAAGAATAAGCCCACATATCTTATGGGCGTAGGTACCCCGGCTAATATTTTAGAAGGTGTGGAAAGAGGTATTGATTTCTTTGACTGCGTATATCCTACCAGAAATGGACGTCATGGACACCTTTATACCAACCATGGTAAGATTAATTTGTTTAATGCGAAGTATGAATTGGATACAAGACCGATTGAAGAGGGATGTCAGTGTCCCGCATGTCAGAGATATTCCAGAGCATATATCAGACATTTATTGAAGGCAAAGGAAATGCTGGGAATGCGTCTTTGTGTGCTTCATAACCTATATTTCTACAATACTATGATGGAAGAGATCAGAGAAGCACTGGATGAGGGAAGATTCTCGGCTTATAAAAAGCAGAAATTGGAGAATATGGAGACTCCCATAGATTAATTTGTCAAAATATTATAAAAAAATTGGGAAAAGACTTGTTGAATTTCCATTTATTGTGTATTATGTAGAATAGCGAAAGCGTTTGTTAGGAGGATTAGAAATGAGCATTTTATTAACAACAACTGAAGATGTTGCAGCAGCAGGAGGAGCAATGGGTCTGGTTATGACTTTTGGTATTTATGCATTGTTGATCGGTGCAATGTGGTTCTTCCTTATGAGACCTCAGAAGAAGGAACAGAAGAGAGTTGCAGCGATGTTAGCATCTTTGGAAATTGGTGATGCAGTACTTACAACAGCTGGTTTTTACGGAGTAGTTATTGATATTAACGAT
>JAZUCP010000048.1:0-9158 GCA_045639165.1 Acetatifactor sp.
ATGTTAAAACTTGACTTGCCATGCACCAGGAAGTACAATTATAACAGCAGTGGAAGGGTTTGCCCCTAATTGCTTGCAATTTTGGATAGAAATGATGTTTCACAAGCAGGATTGTGAAAAGCAGAAAGAGGAGATTATGAAAAGAGAACGTTTAGGAAGCCGTCTGGGATTTATTTTGTTAAGTGCCGGATGTGCGATCGGTATCGGCAATGTATGGAAGTTCCCCTATATGGTGGGGCAGTATGGCGGAGGTGCATTTGTAGTCATCTACCTGCTCTGTCTGGTGGTATTGGGGGTTCCGGTAATGACCATGGAATTTGCAGTGGGACGTGCCAGTCAAAAGAGCCCTGTCAGATTGTATCAGGCATTGGAACCTAAGGGAAGTAAGTGGCATCTCCATGGCTACGCAGCAATGGCGGGCAATTACATCCTGATGATGTTTTACACTTCTGTGGCAGGTTGGATGTTGCAGTATTTTGTGGATACTGCAAAAGGAAAATTTACAGGTCTGGATGCCCGGGGCGTGGTAGCTGCGTATCAGGACATGCTGGCAGATCCGGTGAGAATGATGGTTTATATGGGCATCGTAGTGGCAGGAGGCTTTGCTATCTGTGCGATTGGTCTTCAGGGCGGTCTGGAGCGTATTACAAAGTGGATGATGATGGCTCTTTTG
Source organism: Acetatifactor sp. (assembly GCA_045639165.1). GTDB lineage: Bacteria > Bacillota > Clostridia > Lachnospirales > Lachnospiraceae > Acetatifactor. Next base: position 674 of record JAZUCP010000048.1, read on the forward strand.
GGGATCATGGTGGTGTTGGCAGTTAACAGTTGCTTTATGGACGGCGGTTCGGAAGGTCTGAGGTTTTATCTGTTGCCGGATTTAAATCGTATGATGGATGTAGGAGTGGGCGAAGTTATCGTAGGTGCTATGAATCAGGCATTTTTCACCTTGAGTCTTGGTATTGGATCCATGGCCATTTTCGGCAGTTATATCGGCAAGGAACGTGCACTCATGGGCGAGTCTGTGAATGTTGCCATTTTGGATACCTTTGTTGCATTTTGCTCGGGTCTTATTATTTTCCCGGCATGCTTTGCATATGGAGTGAATCCTGACAGTGGTCCGGATTTGATATTTATAACATTGCCAAATATTTTCAATAATATTCCAATGGGAAGACTTTGGGGAAGTTTATTCTTTGTATTTATGTCTTTTGCAGCACTTTCTACGGTGCTTGCGGTATTTGAGAATATTATTTCCTGCACAAGGGATCTCTTTGGCTGGAGCAGAAAGAAGGTCTGCCTGATCAATGGAGTGCTCATGTTCTTCCTGTCCCTGCCTTGTGTACTGGGCTTGAATGTGTGGAGTCATATCCGGGTACTGGGAAAAAGCTTTATGGATCTGGAAGATTTCACAGTATCCAATTTGTTGCTTCCGATTGGATCTCTGCTCTATGTATTGTTCTGTGTAAGCAGATACGGCTGGGGCTGGGAGAATTTTGTGAAGGAAGCCAATGAAGGAAAGGGATTGAAGGTAGCAAACTGGCTGCGGCCTTATTGTACCTATGTGATCCCGGCAATTATTATGGTGATTTTTATTCTTGGGTTGATAGGATAAACCATAAAATAAGAAGAATCACGGGCAATATCAAGGGTGTATTTGCATAAAATAGAGTAATTCTATCAAAAAATAAGAGGATTTTGCATGCAGATAATGACATGGATCTCCAATATGCTGCTTCCCCTGATATTGTTCTACATACTGGGGTATGGACTGATTGCAAAAGTAAAGGTGTATGAAGTATTTTTAAAAGGAGCGGAGGAAGGTCTGAAGGTAGTTTTTGGAATCGCCCCTACTTTGATCGGCCTTTTGATCGCAGTCAGTGTATTGCGTGAATGTGGCTTCATGAATCTGGTGGGGGATTTACTGAAGCCCTTGGCAGATTTGGCAAAGATACCCGGGGAAATGATACCCTTACTGTGTTTTAAACTGTTTTCGGGATCTGCGGCAACCGGTTTTGTGCTGGATATTTTCAGAACCTACGGGCCGGACTCCTATGCGGGAATGATGGCCTCCATTCTGGTGAGCTGTACAGAGACCTGCTTTTATACTATGAGCGTGTATTTTCTGGCGGTCAATGTAACGAAGACCAGGTATACCTTGCCTGGAGCTCTGACGTCTATCGGAGCGGGAGCCATTGCCACAGTGGTGATCACCAGAATATTATTTGGGATATAATGGGGAGGAGTGCGAAATGCACGAATATACATATTATTTTGCGGCGGCAGGCGGGATTCTGCTCCTGCTTGTCTGGCTGCTGTGCCGGTGGTGGAAGAAACGTAAGAAATATCCTCAGGAAATGGATTTGATGGAAGGTCATGAGTTTGAATATTTTTGTGCAGATCTTCTGCGGAAGAAAGGCTTTATAGAGGTGGAGGTTACAAAAGGAAGCGGGGACAATGGGATCGACATTCTGGCGGAGAAGGATGGTGTTACCTACGGAATCCAATGCAAATGTTACAATGCCCCCATCGGCGTAAAAGCCATACAGGAGGCCTACGCCGGAAGGGACTATTATGACCGGATGGTGGGAGCGGTAATGACCAATCAGTATTTTACCACGCCGGCTGTGGAAGCAGCGAAGAAATTGAAGATCCTTTTGTGGGATCGGGGGTATCTTGACCGTATGATGGAGGAGTAGCCGGACTCCATGAGGCGGCTAGCTCTTGTAAGGTTGCAAAGTCCGCAGGACCATTCTCTAAAAAGAATTGGTGGAAGGTAAGATCACTATACTGTTCTTTCCAGTGCTTCCTGCAACCCTCTTTCAGATCGAGAATCTCCAGATAGCCCAGGTAGTACTTGGGATAATTGGCAGGCTCTTCCGCAATGTACTGATAAATATTGCTGACGGAGGCACTGTTGGTAATGCCGAACCTGGCCAGGAGCTCAGCGGTTTGCTTTAAGTCTGCATTTTCATGATGAATATAAATATCTAATAAGGAATAGAGGCATAGCTGCGTGGAGCGGTTATGCTTTTCTATTTGGATTAAATTGGCGTATTCCGGATATCCGCTATCCTCCATAATCTGCGTTGCGTAATCATAAGCCATAAATTCCACATACAGAGCCCAGCCTTCCAGATACCCGCCGTACCAAAGGATCTGCTGAACGGGGATATTGTCCTGGGCTAATTGCAGCTGATTGCTGTAGACGGTCTGATATAAATGTCCGGGAAAGCCTTCATGGGCCAGGGTGGTATATAATTCCAGGGAAGATACAGATTTTTTGGTATTTATGTAAATGGTATTTTGCAGGGTATCATCTATGGGGGGCGTCAGATAAAAGGCCGGTGCACAATACTCCTGAAGACAGGGATCTACCTCCTTAATATGGACGGAAGGGGTGGCATCTGCTGCATCCGGAAGGGCAGGAAACAAATCCGTCATTCGTTTGCCAAGATCCGCTAACATGGAACTGCAGTTTTGCAGCGGAAAGCATTGGGTGTAGGTGGAAAGGAATTCATCTTCCAGATATTTTGCGTCCGTATCCACCAGTAAAGCTTTTAGTGCATCATATTCCCGGCTCAAATGATCGGCCAAAAGGCCGGCGATGGATGCAATATCTCTGGAACTTCCGGTCTGAGAGGCTAGCAAGAGCTCATAATAGGCGGCACCATCCGGCTTGGCAGCAAGCCCCTCCAACTCGATGGTAGGATCTGCAAGGGATTCCAGTCCCTTTGCAAGCTGCTGATAGGCAGGAAGTACAATGTCCTCAAGGAGCTGCTGGTTGCGGGTCAGATAGTCCCGGATTTCCTCATCCGTGAGCGGTACCTGGGAGGCAAGGTGATTCAGGCGGTTTTCAAAGGTGATCTGCAGGAAATGCTCACAGGACTCTAACGAATCTTTAGTAATGATGCTTCGACAGTGAGCGGCACTGCGACGAAGAGAGCTGGCGGCGGTCAGGAGTCCCGCAGCTTTTTTTTCGGCCTCAAATTTCAGCAGAGAAGAAAAATATTCCCCCGTCTGGGATAAAAGAGCCAGGTAGTCCTCCACATCCCGGGTGCTTCGAAAGGTGTATTCTGCCAAAAGAATGGGAAGCTGGGAATGGATTCCGGAAGAAGGCGAAAAAGGATCTTGGTGATAAGGATATTGTGCCAATGCCAGACTACTTTCCAGATAATTGATCAAAAGCTTTCGAAGCTGATTGTTCCGGGGAGAGAGCCGAGAAGGATTCAGATTTTTATAAACTTCCAGAGTTTTCTCCAATTCCGGTATACTCTCCTGACGGGAGTCTGCATCATAAATGGGCAGACGGGGCACATAGTCCTGAATACCGAAATCACCGGGATTGGCCAGGGTATAGTGAAGATTCAGGGTGCTGGAGCACATTTCCTGATAAAAAAGCGCTTCATTTACCTTGTGAAACTGTCGGGAAGGGGATTTTGCAAGGCAGATTCCCATAGTCAGTGCAAGGAGAGGGATCAGGATAAGCGGAAGGAACCGGTATTTGCGGGGAAAAGGAATGGATTTCATACAACAGACCTATTAAGGGATTTCTGTTTAATATATGAAGTCTTGGCACAACATATGAGAATAAAGTTGCAAAATAACGTTTTAAGTACTGGACTTGCACTCAAATCTATGTTAGTATGAGTTCAAACTATGTGCCTTGTTTGGAAATTTCTGACAGGGCATAAACTTGTAAATATAATGCCTGTGATTGGCAAAGGAGAAGAGCATGAACAACTTAGAATTGCAGAAAATTGCGAATGATGTCCGCAAGGGCATTGTCACCGGTGTTTTCAGTGCGAAAGCAGGACATCCGGGCGGATCTCTTTCCGCAGCAGATATGTTTACTTATCTTTATTTTGAGGAGATGAATATTGATCCTAAGGATCCGAAAAAGGTAGACAGAGACCGTTTTGTATTATCAAAAGGACATACAGCTCCGGGCTTGTATGCTACATTGGCTCATAGAGGCTTCTTCCCGGTAGAGGATCTGACTACATTGAGAAAATTGGGCTCCTATCTTCAGGGACATCCCTGTGTTCACATTCCGGGCGTAGATATGTCTACCGGTTCCCTGGGACAGGGTATCTCAGCTGCAGTAGGAATGGCTTTGGCAGCGAAGATGGATGGTACCGATGTTCGTGTTTATACATTATTAGGTGATGGAGAGATCGAAGAAGGTCAGGTTTGGGAAGCCGCAATGTTTGCAGGACACCGAAAGCTGGACAATCTGGTAGTGATCGTTGATAATAACAATCTGCAGATTGACGGACCTATCACAGAGGTATGTTCTCCATATCCTATCGACAAGAAATTTGAAGCATTTAATTTCCATGTGATCAATATTGATGCACATGATTTTGATCAGATTCGCAGTGCCATGAAGGAAGCAAGAGAGACAAAAGGCATGCCTACCTGTATCGTAATGCACAGTGTTAAGGGTAAAGGCGTATCCTTCATGGAAAATCAGGCAGGATGGCATGGTAAGGCACCCAATGCGGATGAATACGCAGTGGCTATGGCAGACCTTGACAAGATTGCAGAAGAATTAGAAAAGGCAGGTGAGCAGTAATGGCAGGAGTAATCATTAAAGAAGCAGGCAAAGCTGCAACACGTGTAGCTTATGGCGATGCACTGAAAGAGCTTGGTGCAGAATATCCCAATCTGGTGGTTTTAGATGCTGACCTTGCTGCATCTACCATGACCGCTGTTTTTAAGAAAGAATTCCCGGAAAGACATATTGACTGTGGTATCGCAGAGGCGAATATGGCAGGTATCGCAGCCGGCCTTGCAACCAGCGGAAAGATCCCGTTCATGAGCTCTTTTGCAATGTTTGCAGCAGGTCGTGCCTTTGAACAGATCCGTAACTCCATCGGTTATCCCAAGTTAAATGTAAAGATCGGTGCAACCCATGCAGGTATCACCGTAGGGGAAGACGGTGCATCCCATCAGTGTAATGAAGATATCGCTCTGATGAGAACCATCCCCGGTATGGTGGTTATGTGCCCTTCTGACTATGTGGAAGCAAAGGCAGCAGTTCGTGCGGCAGTAGAGCATGACGGTCCTGTATATATGCGTTTTGGACGTGCTAATGTGCCCATTATCAATGACAGACCGGATTATAAATTCGAAATCGGTAAAGGTGAAGTGATCCGCGACGGTAAGGATGTTACCATCGTTGCCAGCGGTATCTGTGTGGATTCTGCTCTTGGTGCAGCTAAGCTTCTGGCAGAAGATGGTATCGATGCAGAAGTGATTAATATCTGTACCATTAAGCCTTTGGACGAGGAACTGATCATTGCAAGTGCAAAGAAGACCGGCAAGGTAGTTACTGTAGAAGAACATTCCGTAATCGGCGGTCTTGGCAGTGCAGTCAGCGATTGCCTCTCTGCGAAATGCCCGACTCTGGTAAAGAAGATCGGTATGCAGGATGTATACGGCGAATCCGGACCGGCAGCAGCTTTGGTTGAGAAATATGGTTTGGATGCCAAGGGTGTGTATGCATCAGTGAAAGAATTTTTAGGTTAATATTAGATAGATAAAAACCTCCGTTTCAGAGATTCTTACTCGAAGCGGAGGTTTTTTATCCATATTGTGATCTGTGATTAGAAATCCTTCTCAAGATAGAGGGGCATAGTTTACATAACCGCCAGTGCAATTCCCGCCAAAATAATCCCCGCACAGATCAGTTTCTTGGCAATGTGTTTCTCGTGGTAGAGCACTTTGCCGAGAAGAATGGTGACAATGGCGGAGCTCTGTTTGATTAGAGTCATAACAGTGACTTTGCTGTCAGGATCGGAATTGGCGATGAATAAGAGGCGGTCACCCAATACCAGTGAAAAGCTTAAAAGGTAGATCCAGGGATTGGAGACTGCCTTTTTTAGTTCCAGTTTTTCCCGGCGTATGAGGATGTATGCAAGATACATCATGGAAAGTGTCAACATGAACCAAAATTGCAGAGCGGAGCTGGTGATCATTCTGGTTGACATAATATATTTATCCAAAGTCCCGGAGATGGCATTTAAAAAGCAGGAAAGGAACAGCAGCCAGATCAATTTGATGCTGTAGGATTCCTTGCTTTCAGAAGTTTTGCGGTTGGCAAGGTAAAGTCCAGCAGCCACCAGGATTAGACTGATCAGTCCCTTTAAGGTAAGGGACTCATGGAGAAAGATCACGCCCATAAGGGTGGAAAAAATCACTCTGGACATATCCGTTACTCCATAGATGCTTACAGGAATATTCTTAATCACCGTAAAAGAAAGAATCCAGGCCACAAAAATAGAACCGGATTTCACCAGTATCCATCCCAAAATGGAAAGGGGTATGTCAAAAATCTCCTTCGCCGTAGGGATGGCCATGAGAAAACCGATAAAAGTATATGCAAACAGGGAAGTCAGAACATTTACATTTTTCAAGAGATTTTTCTTGATAGGTTCCCGCGTTCCCTTTAATACACCGTAAAGTATGATAAATATAATCCAGAGTTCCAAAACTGATTCCTCGCTTTTCCTAAGTGATAAGGCAAATTTGCCTCGCAATTTATTGCCCGCAGGAAATTGCCTAGCAATGCATGCTTTGTGCATTATACGACAAGTGAGGAATTTTTTCAATGTAAATCCGCCATACTAATTCAAAAAAAGCAGGTGTATTTATGAGCATATTAATTATTAAGAATGGAAACATCCATAATGCAATTCAGGAACTGTCTTTTGTGGCGGATATTTTGGTAGTGGAAGGAAAAATTGCAGAGATAGGGGAAAATATCGGGGTTGATGCGGATCATGTGCAGATCCTGGACGCCTCCGGCTTAGATGTCTATCCCGGTTTTATTGATGCCCATTGTCATATCGGTCTGGATGGCTATGGGATTGGTTTTGAGGGAGAAGATTTTAATGAAATGGGAGATCCGGTGACGCCGGATCTTTCGGCGATTGATGGAATTAATCCACAGGATGTGACCTTTGAACAGGCCAGAAGCGGCGGTGTGACTTGCGTCTGTACCGGTCCCGGAAGCTCCAATGTAATTGGCGGGAATTTCTGTGTCATCAAGACCTGTGGAGAGCGTGTGGATGATATGATCGTCAAAGAGAAGGTGGGAATGAAAATTGCCTTTGGGGAAAATCCCAAGAACTGTTACAAGACGAAAGGAATTTATTCCCGCATGTCCATTGCTGCTAAGCTGCGGGAGTACTTGACCAAGGCAAGAATTTATGATGAAAAGCTGCGTGAGGCGGGATGTATCGGAGGAAAACATCCCCAGGCTCCGGCTCTGGGAAGGACGCAAGTATTGGCAGATGGGAGTGAGTCTCGCCCACAAGGCAATATCGACTGGGCCAAAATGCCCACATACGATCCCAAGCTGGAGGCATTGGTGCCGGTCATTCGGGGAGAACTGCCCTTAAAGGCTCATGCACATCGGGCGGATGATATTTTTACAGCCATCCGTATTGCAAAGGAGTTTGGTGTAGGTCTGGCCATCGATCATACTACGGAGGGGCATAGGATTGCAGAGGTTCTGGCAAAAGAGGGATTTCCGGTGTCGGTTGGACCTAATTTCGGCCATGCCACAAAGTATGAGCTGCGAAATAAAAGCTTTGAAACTCCGGCGGTTTTGGACAAAGCCGGATGCAGAGTGTCCATTATTACAGATTCCCCGGTGATAGAGCAGCGGTTTCTAAATAACTGTGTAGGTAAGGCCATCGCTGCAGGCATGGATCCATTTAAAGGCCTGCAGGCAGTGACCATCAACGCGGCAAAGCACATCGGTGTGGAAGACAGGGTAGGAAGCATTGAAGTGGGAAAGGATGGAGACTTTGTGCTGGTAAAGGGGAATCCTTTTGCACTGGATACGACTGTTTTATATACCATCATTGACGGGAAAATCGTCTGGAAGGCATAAAAGGATTGTTATTCCAGGGCGCATCTGTTATCATATAATTGTACAAAAGTAAAAAACTTACTTGTGGCACGAAAGAGGTGCAAGGAAAGGAAGATTATGAATATTTTATCCCCTTCTATTTTATCAGCAGATTTTTGGAAACTCGGAGAAGAGATTCAGGCAGCATATGAAGCAGGTGCAGAGTATATGCATATCGACGTAATGGACGGTATCTTTGTACCTTCTATTTCTTATGGAATGCCGGTGATCAGATCCATCAGAAAAAATACAGATGTGTTCTTTGATGTGCACATTATGATTACGGAGCCGGAGCGCTACGCCGCAGAATTTGTGGACTGTGGAGCGGATATGGTTACCTTCCATGTGGAAGCCACCACTA
>JAZUCP010000049.1:0-4833 GCA_045639165.1 Acetatifactor sp.
CCGAAATTACATCTCAAAAGTCCAGAAATCCTTTTAGTGTATTTTTCAATTAGAACTTGCCTGCATCAGCAGCTTCCTGGATAGCTACTGCAACTGCTACAGTCATACCAACCATAGGGTTGTTACCTGCACCGATCAGACCCATCATTTCTACGTGAGCCGGAACGGATGAAGAACCTGCAAACTGAGCGTCAGAGTGCATACGTCCCATGGTATCGGTCATACCGTAAGAAGCAGGACCTGCAGCCATGTTGTCAGGATGAAGGGTACGGCCTGTACCACCACCTGAAGCAACTGAGAAGTATTTTTTGCCCATTTCGTTACATTCTTTCTTATAAGTACCTGCAACAGGATGCTGGAATCTGGTAGGGTTAGTAGAGTTACCGGTAATAGAAACGTCTACACCTTCCTTGTGCATGATTGCAACACCTTCACAAACATCGTTAGAACCATAGCAGTTAACCTTTGCACGAAGACCTTCAGAGTAAGATTTTCTGAAAACTTCCTTTACAGTGTTGGTGTATGGATCGTATTCGGTTTCAACGAAAGTAAATCCATTGATACGAGCGATGATCTGAGCTGCATCTTTTCCAAGACCGTTTAAGATAACTCTTAAAGGCTTTGTACGAACCTTGTTAGCCTTTTCTGCGATACCGATAGCACCTTCAGCAGCTGCGAAAGATTCATGACCTGCTAAGAAGCAGAAACATTCGGTTTCTTCTTCCAGAAGCATCTTACCTAAGTTACCATGGCCAAGACCTACTTTACGGGTATCAGCTACAGAACCAGGGATACAGAAACCCTGAAGACCTCCACCGATTGCTGCTGCAGCATCTGCTGCTTTACGACAGTCTTTCTTAATTGCGATTGCAGCACCTACAATGTAAGCCCAGCAAGCGTTTTCAAAACAGATTGGCTGGATAGCTTTGATCTGATTGTAAACATCAAGACCAGCATCCTTAGTGATTTTTTCAGCTTCTTCGATAGAAGCGATGCCATAGCTATTTAATACGGAATTGATTTTCTCAATTCGTCTTTCATATGATTCAAATAATGCCATTATTACGTCCTCCTATCAAAATATTATTCATGTCTTGGATCGATGATCTTAACAGCATCAGCTACACGGCCATACTGACCTTTTGCTTTTTCCCATGCAGTATTAGGATCATCACCCTTTTTGATGAAATCAGTCATCTTGCCAAGGCTTACGAACTGATATCCGATGATCTGGTTGTCAGCGTCAAGAGCGATACCTGTTACATATCCTTCAGCCATTTCAAGGTAACGAGGACCCTTAGCTAAAGTACCGTACATAGTACCAACCTGGCTTCTTAAACCTTTACCAAGGTCTTCCAGACCTGCACCTACAGGAAGTCCGTCTTCTGAGAATGCAGACTGAGTACGTCCGTAAACGATCTGTAAGAATAATTCTCTCATAGCAGTATTGATAGCATCACATACAAGGTCAGTATTTAATGCTTCAAGAACAGTTCTGCCAGGTAAAATTTCAGAAGCCATAGCTGCTGAGTGAGTCATACCTGAACATCCGATGGTTTCAACCAATGCTTCCTGGATGATACCTTCCTTCACATTCAGAGTCAGCTTACATGCACCCTGCTGAGGAGCACACCAGCCAACACCGTGTGTTAAACCGCTAATGTCTGTTACATCTTTTGCTTTAACCCATTTTGCTTCTTCTGGGATAGGAGCACAGCCGTGATTAACGCCCTGCGCTACTGGACACATTTCTTCAACTTCTCTTGAATAAATCATGTGAAATCTCCTTTCAAATTCTGATTATATTTGGATATTTTTGCTCACAAAAATAAACGTGATCTAAAATATCATAATCACCTTTTTTATTCTCTCATATTTGCGACAAAAAATCTAGTCCTTTTTCACAATTTCGCCATTATTCTTGTGAATATGACCCTCCGGAATCACTCCGCGTACGCAGGAGGTGGGATAAATATTACTATTTCTTCCGATTACGGTTCCGGGATTTAATACGCTGTTACATCCCACTTCCACATTATCCCCTAACATTGCACCAAATTTCTTAAGCCCTGTCTCAATGCGGATATTTTCACCCTTTACTACCACAAGCTTCTTATCACTCTTTACGTTTGAGGTAATGGAACCTGCTCCCATATGAGCCTTATACCCAAGTACACTGTCTCCCACGTAATTATAATGAGGCACCTGCACCTTATCGAAAAGAATGACATTCTTAAGTTCTGTGGAATTGCCTACAACTGCACCTTTTCCTACGATTGCACTGCCTCTTACAAATGCACAATGCCTGATTTCTGCCTCTTCATCGATGAGCAACGGACCATTCAGACAGGCTGTGGGAGCCACTTTTGCAGTTCTTGCAACCCAGATATCGTCCCCTCTTTTTTCATACTTATCTTCCGGTAACATCTGTCCAAGAGTCATGATAAACTCTTTAATCTTTGGAAGTACCTCCCATGGATAAGTCACTCCTTCAAAAATATCTTTTGCAATGGTTTGTTCCAGATCGTATAGATCTTTAATTTCAATACTGCTCATTTTATTTCCTCTCTATTTCTTATAATTGGGAGCAATACGACGAAACTGCATCTGCAGTGCCCCCTGGTTGTTTAATTGTTTCACAATATTGGTACGTCTGCTGACAAAATCATCCAACTTCTGCATATATTCTTCACCGGTAATCTGCCCTTCGGCCACCTGTGTCAGTCCCTTTTCCCAGCTCGCAGTCAGTGCCGGATTTAACATAGGCTTCATAGAACTGTCTACCACATCAAAAATCATCTCACCCATTAAAGTAGGGGTAATGATCTGGGTTTTATTGTTTAACGCCAGATATTCAATATTGACCAGCTTTTTCAATATCTCTGCTCTGGTAGCACTGGTACCGATACCACTGCCCTTGATCTGGGCTCGCAGTTCTTCATCTTCGATAAACTGTCCTGCATTCTCCATGGTCAGAATAATACTGCCGGAATTATATCGTTTCGGCGGCGAAGTTTCCCCCTCTTTGATTTCATATTCCTGAACCGAAATGGTATCTCCTTTTTTGAGTTTTTTCAAAAGCGTCATGAATTGTTCATCACATTTAAACTCTTCCTCAGCTTCCCCATTGGAATTAGGAGCATTCTCCGGATTCTTTTTTGCAAAGGAGTATTTTGCAACCTTCATATATCCTTCATCCAGTAAAACTTTGAAGTTAGCAAAGAATCTTTCTTCTTTGACTTTTATAGTCAATGAAACTTTCTGATAAACGGCAGGAGGATAAAAGATGCTTAAAAATCTGCGAACAATCAATTCATATACCTTGGCTGATACTGCCGGTAATCCATTCAGATTCCCCATGCCCTGACCGGTAGGTATAATGGCATAGTGATCCGTAATTTGCTTATCATTCACATATCTGGTCTTACTGATTCCTTTATAGCTTCCATTCTCCAGAATCTCCGCCGCAAAGGGAGCTACCATACCATATCCCTTTAAACCATTGATGTTCTTGTATATTTCCTTTGCCACTGCTGTGGATAATACTCTGGCATCGGTTCTGGGGTAGGTAACCATCTTTCTTTCGTATAGTTCCTGAACGATCCTTAAGGTTTCATCCGGACTGATCTTAAAATATTTAGAACAGTCATTTTGCAGCTCTGCCAGGTTGTATAAAAGCGGTGGATTTTTATTTTCCTTCTTTCGTTCAATGGATTCGATCAAAGGTAAAATCGGCTCTGCCTCCTGATTTTCCCGGCTTTCCAGATGTGCAATCAACTTTTCAGCCGTGTCCCTTTCTTTAAAGCCGTTTTCTTTGTAAAGCAGGGGGGATTGGAAATATTTGGAGCCCTCTACCGCCTTCCATTCTCCTGAAAACTTCCTGCCTTCCAATTCAAACTCTGCCAGCACTCTGTAAAAAGGGGTCTTTACAAAGTTTCGAATCTCCCGCTCTCTGTTTACAACGATTCCCAGAACACATGTCATTACCCGGCCAACAGATATGACTGCTTTGTCTCTCTTCAAAAAATCTTTGACGGCGTAGCCATATTTTAAGGTAAGGGCTCTGGAAAAATTAATCCCCATCAAATAATCTTCCTTGGCACGCAGATAGGCAGATTCACTCAAATTATCATATTCGGACAGATCCTTTGCCTCTCTGATTCCTCTTAAGATCTCTTCTTCTGTCTGGGAATCAATCCATACACGTTTTCTTTCCTTCCCGATGACACCAGACATCTGTTCCACCAGACGGTAGATGTATTCTCCTTCTCGTCCGGAGTCGGTACACACATATATAGTAGAAACATCCGGTCTGTTCAGCAACCCGCTTACAATGGTAAATTGTTTTTTTACCGTCGGTATAATCTCGTACTTAAACTTCGCCGGGAGAAAGGGAATGGTATCAAAGCTCCATCTTTTCAGCTTTTCATCATATGCCTCCGGATAGCTCATGGTAACAAGATGACCCACGCACCATGTGACAATACAATCAGGGGATTCCAAATAGCCATCCTTGGTACTCATATTCTGTTTTAAGGCCTTTGCAAATTCTTTTGCAACGCTGGGTTTTTCGGCTATAAATAAACTTTTTCCCACAGATCCTCCTAAAAAGGAAAGGCATTAAAAAGCCTGCTTTCTAACGCCCCTCTCTTCTTTCGTAAACTATTATTTCTTTGCAATATAACCCTGTGCAGTTAATAATTCAGCACAAAGCACAGCACCGCCTGCTGCACCTCTTACAGTATTGTGAGAAAGTCCAACAAACTTAAAATCATATACATTATCTTCACGGATACGGCCAACACTTACGCCCATACCATTTTCAAAATCCAC
>JAZUCP010000050.1:0-7815 GCA_045639165.1 Acetatifactor sp.
ATTTCTTTTCCAATTGTTACACGTTGTTCTTTTGGGATCATAAATAGCACCTCCTGTGTAGCAAGAAATATAATAGTTTACTACATTATACACCATGTCTACTTATTTTTGGGTGGTGTCTACTTTTAAATTACCACTCCAATTTCAAATATTTTTCTTCCATTTTGGACCTAGAACCGCTAATAAGCAGTTCTAGGCCCAATCAAGTCAGTGTCAAACCCAGTTATCTTTCAGCGAAGGCTGAACTGTTACGTTACCTTGAACAAACAACTTTATTTATCATAGAGAAAATTACACCTGTATATCCTTAGCTCGAATATTATGAAAAACGCTTGCATATTTAATTTATTTATTATATAATCAGTATATTCTTCATTTGTACTTTGTCAAGTAATGAAGTAAATATGAGATTAAAGCCGAAGCAATTCCGCTGTTGTGAAATTTCAAAAAAAAGGTTATAATAAAAAAGGAGAGAACGATGCTCAAGACAAATCAAACAATAGATATGAAGACACAGAAGAGTTTACAGGCAATTGCAAATTTGCGTCTTCTGGATGATGACTTGATGACTTTAGTGTTTGATAAAAATATCGAGGCTACAGAATTATTACTTAATATTCTCTTACAACGTAATGATTTGAAGGTGTTAGAGGTTGTTGCCCAGAGAGAATATAAAAATCCTATGGCTGGTGGAAGATCTATCACAATTGATATTTATGCCAAGGATGCAGAAGATAAAGTTTATGATGTTGAGGTGCAGAGATCAGACCGGGGAGCAGATTCCCACCGAGCAAGATTCCACAGCAGCATGATCGATACCAAGATGCTGAAGGAAAAACAGGACTTCAAAGAGATTCATGATTCCTATGTCATCTTTATTACGGAGAATGATGTGGTAGGAGCTGAATTATCTTTGTATCATGTGGAAAGAGTAATCAAAGAAATCGGTGTTGATTTTGGAGATGGGTCGCATATTATATATGTAAATGGCAGTTATAAGAATGACGAAGATCCAATCGGTAAGCTGATGCATGATTTCAGGTGCACAAGCTCCGTGGATATGTTCTATCCACAGTTAGCAAAACAGGTCAAGTATTTCAAAGAGACAGAAGGGGGTAAAAAAATGGTATGTAAGGCATTTGAAGAGTTGGCTGAAGAGTTGGCTGAAGAGTTGGCTCAGGAGTTAGCTCAGGAGTTAGCTGAGGGGTTAGCCAATGAAAGAGTCTTTGAACATAGTAAATCTATCGCAGAAAGAATGCTGGCAGACGGTGCGCTGTCTGTAGAGATGATTGCCAAGTATGCTAATCTACCAATTGAAGTTGTCAAAGAGTTGGCAAATTTACAATATAATTAAGTTCATACGCGTTTATATTTTCCCAAACTGCAAATTACCGCCTGTATCGAAACAAATTGTTCCGATACAGGCGGTTTATTCAGCCCATATTACAATTGTATGTCCCTGAAAGGAAAATACCTCTCTCCCGGATTCTGTTCATTCCACTCAGCCTGACGCTCTCTGTTGTGGCGTTCGATTTCATCACGAAGGCCCTGAGCTGACATTCTGGTAGCTCCCTGGCCCCAGATGATCAACTGTTCCAGGGCATCGGAGGTGGCAACAGTAACTTTATATTTTTTGCCGATCTGATGCACCACTTTTTCGATATACTGATCCGCTGTCTCTGCCTCCTTTGTGTAAACCACATGGATATTGTTGTATCGGGACACCGACCCGGGATTGCCCTTCACCTTGTAGGCATCAAATACCACGATCAAAGTATTTTTTAAATACCCCTGATAATTACAAAGAATGTCCATAAGCTTGGTTCTGGCACCTTCTACATTCACCTGGGACAGTTCCTTAAGATCCTCCCATGCAAAGATAATATTGTAGCCGTCCACCAGAAGATACTCTTCCAGCTTCTCCTGCTTCGGCGGATGGTAAGTGACTTCGCGCTCCGGAGCAGCCACCTTGCGGGGAGCCGGTCGATTCCAGGGATTTTTATCCTTGGCCCTGGTTCCGTAAGTTCTTTCAAAAATGTCCTCGATTTCCTCCTGACTTATGAAACGGTCTGCATTGGATGCTCCCTGAGGATAGGAACTTCCACGTTTTTGCGACCCATTCACAAATCCTTCTTCGTCGTCACTGTTCTTTAGCCTTCTTTGCCTTTCCGCCCAGGCACTTTCAATGTGTGCATACTCTTCCACCTGTTCCCAGCCAACCACAAAGCCTGCACCATGAGCACAGAACACGGACCCGGTAGGATTATCCAGATCCCTCTCCGAATCATAGCCATATGCTTCAATGATTTCTTCTTCATTGTGACAAGGTGCGTAGCATTTAAATCTGCAGGTTAATTTTCCCCGACCTCTGGTGTAAGAATTCACCTCGGACTGATAACCATTCATGGTCACAACGGGACAACTGCCGGTTAACACAGTCATTTCCCCCAAGGTAAGGGGATCTTTGAACTCCCCATGCATTCTTTGAATATCCGTCATGGCACGCCCCAGAGATTCTGTCGGTATTTCCAGACTGTATTCGTAATAAGGCTCCAACAGCCGGCTCTGGGCCTGCTTCAGTCCATGCCTTACTGCACGATAGGTGGACTGTCGAAAATCTCCACCCTCTGTATGTTTTAAATGGGCTCTTCCGGCGATCAGGGTAATCTTCATATCCGTAATCTCCGAACCGGTCAGCACTCCCACATGCTTTTTTTCCTCCAAATGGGTCATGATCAACCGCTGCCAGTTTTTATCCAGCTCGTCCTCACTGCAATCCGCTTCAAATACCAGACCGCTGCCGGCCTCCAAAGGCTCCAGCAAAAGATGCACCTCCGCATAGTGCCTCAGTGGTTCATAATGTCCGATCCCTTCCACTGTATTTAAAATGGTTTCCTTATATACAATACTTCCTGCGCCAAAATCCACCTGCACACCAAAACGGTCCGCAATCAGGCTTCTTAGGATCTCCACCTGCACTTCTCCCATGACCTGTGCATGGATTTCTCCCTTCTGTTCCTGCCAAAGGATATGAAGCTCCGGGATCTCTTCCTCCAGAAGATACATATTTTTCAGCATCTTATGAACATCACAGCCCTCAGGAAGCAAGATCTGATAATTCAACACCGGCACCAGTATGGGTGCCGTTCCTTCCGCCTCGCCGCCTAAACCCTGTCCGCAAAAAGTATCTGCAAGCCCCGTAACCGCACATATACTTCCTGCTGAAACTTCTTCCTCCAGGTGAAACTGATTGCCGGAATAGATCCTAATCTGATCCACCTTATCCTCACCGATCAGGGATTTTACCTTCAGGCTTCCTCCGGTAATCTTCATATGGGTCAGTCGATTGCCGGACCCATCCCTTGTAATCTTATAAACCCTTGCACTGAAATTTTGGGGATATTCCTTTTTTTGAGCATAGGTAACGATTCCCTCCAGAAATTCCTCCACACCCCAGAGCTTTAAGGCGGAACCAAAAAAGCAGGGGAACGCCTTTCTTGCAAAGATCGCCTTACCGATCTCTCCCGACTGCAATGCCCCCGTTTCCAAATAAGTATTCATCAACTCTTCCGAGCACATGGACAGATCATCCATCAGATTCTCGTCCACCTTCGTAAAGTCCAGACAATTCTCGTCCAGCTTTTCCTTCAACTCCCGCAAAAGAGCCTCTTTATCCGTACCGGCCTGATCCATCTTATTGACGAACAAAAATACCGGTATTCCGTATCTTTTCAAAAGCTTCCACAGGGTTTGCACATGCCCCTGCACACCGTCCGCACCGCTGATCACCAGTATGGCCGCATCCAATACCTGCAGGGTACGTTCTGTTTCCGCGGAAAAATCCACATGTCCGGGAGTATCCAGCAGGGTGATCTGTAGCTCCCCTGCACGGGTTTTCAATCCTACCTCTGCCTGCTTTGAGAAAATGGTAATTCCCCTTGCCCGTTCCAGCTCGTGGGTATCCAAAAAGGCATTGCCATGATCCACCCTGCCCAGCTTTCTGATAGAACCGGACAGGTACATAATACTCTCTGCTAATGTAGTTTTTCCTGCATCTACGTGGGCCAGAATACCCACCACCAATTTATCCGAATGATAACGCATTTCTTCACTCACTTTTTTTATTTCTGGGTCTACTCTAAAATCTGCTCCACCGTCAGAATATTCTCTCCGAATACCTCCTGACTCCAGGTCTGCAGATCACTTAACAACAGATCCACACCTCCATAGGCCTTGATTCCATGGGTGGCAGCCAATTCCTCTGTGTAATCCTCCAAGGGGTATACCTGTTCAAATCTGACCGGCATAGCAGAATAATGACACACTAATGGAAGCACTCCAGTGTCTTCTTCCTTCAGTACAGCTCCATTCTCCGTCACTTCAAAGGTAATCCAGGCCATTGCCTCCAGCATACAAAGCGCCTGCTTCTGACTGGAAACATAATTCCCCAGTGAATAATAACATAGTGCCCGGTTGCCGTTCTCACTTTCCACCCATTCCATGGGCTGAATCACATGGGGATGGGTGCCCAGGATAATATCCGCTCCCGCCTCCACCATCTGCTTTACAAATTTCTTTTGATAAGAAGAAGGCTTGGTAGTATATTCCGTTCCCCAGTGAGGGCATACAATGACAATATCCGCCATCTGCTCTGCCTCTTCAATATCCTCTAGTACCTGTGGATGAATACTTGTAAAATCCAACTGATTGGCCTCGTTAAAATTACAAAGCATGTCCAAATAAGGTTCTATTGATTCCGGAAAAACCTCCATATTAGGTCCATATGTATAATTCAATATGGCAAAATCCACACCTTCAATGGTCAAAATCTGAATGGGGGATGTACCCTCCTCATGAATGCCCGATACCAACACCTCCGGATACTGCTGCCAGAATTCCAGACAATTTTGAATCCCGCTTAATTGCTTGTCCGCCGCATGATTGGAAGCATGCAGCACCACATTAAAGCCAGCATCTACAATGGCATCCCCTACCTCTGTAGGAGAATTAAAATAAGGGTATCCGGAAAAACCCTTGTCATTGCCTCCGAAAATGGTCTCCTGATTGATCATTTTAATCTCTGCCTGCTCTAAAAACGGATGGATTCCTTCAAACAGAATGTCATAATTATAACTTCCATCCTCCTGCTTTCCGGTCTGGATAATCCCCATATGCATGAGATTATCCCCTACCATCATCAGTTGAATTTTCTTCGGCGGTTCCGGTGTAGGACTTGGCGTGGGTGTGGGTGTGGGCGTAGGCTGAGGTGTTGGCCTCGGTGTTTCCTGCACCGCTTCCGGCGGAGCCGTTTGTATGGTCCCAATATCCTCCAGATTGGTGGGTTGCTTTATCTGTGCACAGCCCGTCAGCCACATGCATATTCCCAAAGCCCCCATAAGCGGGATTATCCCAAACTTTTTCTTACAGTACATCATCTATTAACTCCTGATAAAACATAGCAAAATCCGTTCTCTTTTCCTTCATAAAGCGGATGGCAGTGGATGGATGGGCATTTAACATACCGGTCAGCATATAAGGCAGGGCAAATCCCCACTGTATGCCTTCCTCCTGTAATTTCAGCATATGCTTTTCCACGAATCGCATAATCGCCACTTTATTATACTTAGGATTACGAAGAAAGCCCAGTAACAGTTCCATATAGCAGTTACCTGCACCTCTTCCCATACCATTTACGGTAGCATCCAGATAACTGGCTCCTCTGGATAGGGATTCAATGGTATTGGCAAATGCAAGCTGCTGATTATTGTGGGCATGAATACCGATCAGCTTATTGTATTTGCGTGCAATCTCCATATATCTGACAGTCAGTCTTTCGATCTGCTCCGGATAAAAGGTCCCGAAGCTGTCCACCAGATAGATTACATCCACATTGGTCTGTGCCAGCATCTCCAGACCTGCATCCAGATCTGCGTCATTTACCTTGGATACTGCCATAATATTCACCGTAGTTTCATATCCTTTGGCATGGGCATCCTCGATCATCTCAATGGCTGCGGGAATGGTATTGATATAGGTTGCAATACGGATCATATCGATCACACTGTCTTTTTTCGGCAAAATATCCTTCTTAAAATCCGTTCTTCCCACGTCCGCCATAACAGCGATCTTCATATCCGTATTATTTTCTCCTACAATAGCACGGATATCCGCTTCTTCACAGAACTTCCACTTTCCATACTTCTCCTGATCAAAGATCTCCTTAGAAGCCTTATATCCAAATTCCATATAGTCCACACCGGCCTTAATATTGGCCAGATATAAATCTCTTACAAATGCATCACTAAATCCAAAATTGTTGCACAAGCCACCGTCTCTTAAAGTACAATCCACTACCTTTACATCCGGACGAACTGAAATCAACGAACCATGTCTTCCACTCATAATTGTCACACTCCTCACTTTGTATCTCGCAATATATTCACACGCTTTAACGCTTTAAACACCAACACTTTAAACCGTTAAACTGTTGTTAATTAGCATAATAATATTATTATAACACTTTGTCAAGAATATGGGAATTTTTTTTGTAAATTCTATTGACTCCCCACGCTTTATATGATATTTTGCTTTTAGATTTAAATATCATATCATTTCGTTTTTATAGAATTTAATTCTACACATTGAAAGTGAGTTACTTATGATACTGGCTAAAATTCACAACAAATACGCTTCCTTAACGGAAACGGAAAAAAAAATTGCAGACTATGTGCTCCGGCATCCCCTTCAGGTGACCGGACTTACTGCCAAGGAGCTGGCAGCAAACTGCGATACCGTCCAATCCGCGGTCATTCGCTTTTGTAAATCCATAGAAGTGACCGGCTTTGCAGCGCTGAAATTGATCCTGGCCAGGGAATCTGCCCCTCAGGAAAGTACCAATGTCCTTCCCGCCTTTAGCAGATGGGACGATACGGAGACCATATTCCGCAAAATATTTGCCTCCGGAATCCGCACCTTAAAAGATACTTTATCCATGCTGGATTTTGGTAAAATAGAAGAAATTGTAGCACTTTTATCCCATGCAAGGAATGTGTATATCTTTGGAGTAGGCACTTCCTCCACCGTTGCTACAGATGCGGGATACCGTTTTTCACAATTTGGTATTCCGGCCCACGCCTGCACTGACCAGGTTTTTATGAACGTGCTGGCTGGCAATCTGAAAGAAGGAGATGTAGCTTTTGGCATTTCCCACAGCGGTCAAACAAAAACCATTGTAGACACTCTTCGCAGGGCAAAAAAAGCCGGTGCATCCACCATTGCCCTTACCAGCTTTGCAGACAGCTTGCTGAGTCAGGAAAGTGATCTGGCCATATCCGTGTATGCAGATGAGAAGAATTATCCTGTAGAAGCGGTATCTGCACAGGTAGCTCACATATGCGTTATTGATGCATTGATGATGGCGCTTGGCACGAGACAGGGGGATACCTTTGAAGAACACATTGCCATACGAAACGAGGCATTAAAAGACATTCGTTATTGAGAATATATAAAACAGAAATAATATAATCGGAGGCTTATATGAGCATATTTACAACCACACTAAACCAAATGACATTTTTGTTTCTCTTGATCGCACTGGGATTTTTCCTGACAAAGCGAGGACTCCTTCCTGCTTCCTCAGCAGGTATTTTATCCAAGCTGGAAAATTATATTTTTATTCCCGCACTGGTTTTTAATACCTTTATTCAGAACTTTACCCCTGCCAAAATCGGAGCCGCAAGTACCGTTTTCATAGGAAGTGCCATTATTCTGGCCTTTGTGATCCCTACCGCCATTCTGCTTTCCAGAAGATGCAGC
>JAZUCP010000051.1:0-6505 GCA_045639165.1 Acetatifactor sp.
AAAAGGCTCATCTGTACCGGTGTGGCCTCTGTTGAGAGTTTGGAGGATCGGATTCCCAAAAGGCGTATGGGGGTGCCGTCCCAGAGCTCATCAAAAAGCTGGCAGGCAGTTTTATATATAGTGTCCGTAGAGGCTGTGGGAAGGTCCAGACCGCTCTGGTGTGATACGCTGCGAAAGGTTGCGTATTTGATTTCGGTACTGATCATGGAGGCACTGGTACCGGTAGCTCTTAGTCTGGCAGCTACGGATTCTGCAAGTCCAAGCAGTACCACATGGGCCTCTTCTTTGGTAACCACATCTTCGCTCAGGGTGGTGGAGTTGCCGATCCCTTTTGCTTTGGCAGGAGTGCTTTCTACTTTGGAATTATCAATGCCATTGGCATATTCCCAGAGAGCATATCCATGACTTTTTAAATGGGCCGTAATGATTTCCGGGGGCATATTGGCCAGTTCCCCTATGGTCTGAATGCCCAGATTTCTCAGGGCTTCCACGCTGGAACGTCCGCACATATATAAAGAAGAAACCGGCAGGGACCAGAGTTTTTCCCGAATCTCAGCGGAGTATAGGGTATGTACCAGATCCGGCTTTTTAAAGTCAGAAGCCATTTTGGCCAGCACTTTGCGGTCGGAGATACCGATATTGACCGTAAACCCAAATTTCTGACGGACAGAATCCTTGATGTAAGTGGCGGCCTCTATGGGAGAGGCATAATTCCTGGCAATGGGGGTGAAATCCATATAACATTCATCGATACTGGCCTGTTCAATATCCGGGCAGATTTGATACAGATACTCCATCAAAGCATGGCTCCTTCGGGAGTACATATGGTGGTCGGGAGGCACCATGGTAAGATTGGGACATTTCCGGAAGGCGTTTACAATGGGCTCCGCGGTCTGAATACCGTAAGCTTTGGCGGGAATGGATTTGGCCAGAACAATGCCATGTCTCTTTGACTGATCCCCGCCAACAATGGAAGGAATGGTGCGCAGGTCAACTTCCGATCCTTTTTCCAGTTGTTCCAGAGCGGTCCAACTCAAAAAAGCGGAATTCACATCAATATGAAAAATAATGCTCATGCAAAACACCTCCCCTTGTGTGGCTTTCTATTTCTTAATTTATTGTAACCTATTAAGAAGCTCTTTACAATTAAAATAATTGTTGATAGAATGAACATGTTACAAATTTGTTAAGAGAAATACCAAAGTCAGAGATAAGGTTTGAAAATGCATTTTACAAGATATAGATTAAGAACAAGATACGAATTTATAAAAGCAACATTGTTCACCTTGTTTTGTTGCTTCTTTTTGTTGAAAGGATATGTTACCTTTGAGTCCGCAGGGGATAATATCTTCCATGTGTTTGTAAATGGGACCGAGGTGGGTACCGTTGCAGACAAGCAGGAGGCGGAGGAGATGCTGGTGGATGCCCGCAGGCAGCTTGCATCCGGCAGTGAGGGATTGATGTTCATGGATGTGGACTTTGCCACCCAAGGGGAAGAAATACTCTGGGGAGAGGTGGATGACAAGCAGGTTGTGCGGGAGAAGATCTTTGAGGTTTTACAGAGCAGTGTTATCGAAACCATGAAGCGTTCATACACTGTCAAGGTAAATGAATATATGGTAAATCTGGGCAGCCGGGAAGAGGTACATGACCTTCTGCAGGCGGCCATTGAGGTATATGATCCGGAAGGACAGTTTGACATCTCTTTAGAGCAGGATTACGAAAGAGAATTTAATGTTTTAGAAGCCAATGTGGTGAAAAGAGAGCTTGGAGATGGAGATGAGGAAGATACTCTTTTCCCGGTGGCAGGTTTAAAGGCTGCCCTGAATGAACTCTTTTCCAAGGATGTGAAAAAGGATGAAATGGATTTCACGGATTATGAGCTGGGAGTTGAACGCATGGGCTTTTCGGAAGAGATTGAGATTGTGGAAGCATATCTTCCCGGCAGCCAGTTAAAAACCTTGGATCAGGCCATCAGTGAACTGATCATGGAGCAGGAACAGCAGCAGATCTATGAAGTTGTCAGTGGGGATACCTTGTCTGAGATTGCTATCAAGCTGAATATTCCCATGCAGACCATTGTGGATATGAATGAAAGTCTGGATAGTGTGAATTCCACTCTGCATATCGGTCAGCAGCTTGTGATCACTGTGCCGGAACCACAGCTTTCCGTAACCCGTCAAGAAGTAAATTATTATGAAGAAACCTATAATGCTCCTGTTCAGTATATCGATGTGGATACCTGGTATACTACAAAGACGGAGGTGGTTCAGCAGCCATCCACCGGTTTTAGAAAGATCGTTGCAAAAGAGACCTATGTAAATCACGAAAAAGTAGAGCAAGAGATCCTGAAAGAAGAACTGGTACTGGAAGCGGTGCCTAAGATTGTGAAGCGAGGTACCAAGATTCCGCCTACTTATATCAAGCCTATTTCCGGCGGACGTAAGTCTTCCAACTTTGGTAAGCGAAACGCACCTGTTAAAGGTGCCAGTACCTATCATAAAGGTGTGGACTGGGCAACGCCTACCGGTACGCCTGTGGTTGCATCCTGCGGAGGTACGGTTGCTAAGGCAGGCTGGGGAAGCGGCTATGGTTATGTGGTATATATTAATCATGAGGATGGTCGCCAGACCAGATATGCACATTTGAGCAAGGTACAGGTAAAGGTTGGTCAGAAGGTAAAACAGGGACAGCAGATCGCATTGAGCGGTAATACCGGCGTCAGCAGTGGTCCTCATGTGCATTTTGAAATGCTGATCGGCGGCAAGCAGGTGAATCCGGAAAATTACTTAAACCGTTAGTTCTAAATTCTCGGAAGAGGATAATTGAAATGCGTTCAGAACATTTGTTCTGTTTACAAATGACGCTAAATATGGTATTATGTAGTTTGGAAGATACTAATGATAGATATTTTGTGAATTTATAGATATAAAAACGAGGTAGCATAATGGAACAGTACGCAATCAAAGGCGGTAATCCATTGGTAGGAGAAGTGGAAATAGGGGGTGCGAAGAACGCTGCACTTCCTATTCTTGCTGCTTCTGTAATGACCGATGAAACTGTATATATAGAAAATCTGCCGGATGTCAGAGACATTAATGTATTGATGAGAGCAATGCAGAATGTGGGCGTGATGATCGAAAGAACCGGTAGACATAAAGTGACCATGAATGCCGGACAGATTCATAGTCTGGTGGTTGAGGATGATAATATCAAAAAAATCCGTGCATCCTATTACCTGTTGGGTGCAATGTTAGGAAAATATAAGCATGCGGAAGTGGCCCTTCCCGGTGGATGTGATATCGGAAGTCGTGCCATTGATCAGCATATCAAGGGATTTCGAGCACTTGGTGCGGAGGTTAAGATCGAATATGGTCTGATCAAAACCCACGCAGAAAAGCTGGTAGGCAGTCATATTTATATGGACTGTGTCAGTGTAGGAGCGACCATTAATGTGATGATGGCGGCAACCATGGCAGAGGGCCGCACCATTATAGAAAATGCAGCGAAGGAGCCGCATGTAGTAGATTTGGCAAACTTTTTGAATAGTATGGGTGCCAATATTAAGGGTGCCGGTACAGATGTGATCCGAATCAAGGGTGTGAGCAAGCTTCATGGTACGGATTATACGATTATTCCGGATCAGATTGAAGCAGGAACCTTTATGTTCGCGGCGGCAGTTACCAAGGGGGATGTTACCGTAAAGAATGTGATTCCCAAGCATTTGGAATCCATTACGGCAAAGTTGATTGAAATCGGTTGTGAAGTGGAAGAATCCGACGACTGTATGAGAGTTGTGGCTTCCAAGCCTTTGAAATTTACCCATGTTAAGACCCTTCCTTATCCCGGATTCCCTACGGATATGCAGCCCCAGATTGCGGTGGCATTGGGACTGGCACAGGGAACCAGTATTGTGACAGATACGATTTTTGAAAATCGTTTTAAATATGTGGATGAGCTGACCAAAATGGGAGCCAATATTAAAGTAGAAGGAACCACTGCGATCATAACAGGCGTACCAAGATATACGGGTACGGATCTGTTCTCCCCAGATCTTCGTGCAGGAGCGGCGCTGGTCATGGCTGCCTTAAGTGCGGAAGGTATTTCCACCGTTGACAATATCCACTATATTGCCAGAGGATATGAGGATTTCCACTTGAAACTGCAGTCTTTAGGGGCACAGATTGAACTGATCAGCTCGGAGAGAGAGCTGCAGAAATTCAGACTGAGAGTGGGTTAAAATCATTTCTAAAAATTCAATAAAAACAGTTGACAAGAGTACTGACTTGGTGTATTGTAAATCAGCAAGTCAGTATTAAATTGAATAAATTCCTACTTATTCAGAGTGGTGGAGATACATAGGATCTGTGAAGCCACGGCAACCCCTGATACAGGAAGGTGCCAACCTGAGCGAGCGATACTTGAACAATAAGTGGATTTGATTATCGATAATCAGAGTCCGCATTATTGCGGGCTTTTTCTTATGCGATAAAGCCACACCCAACAAACAAAAGGAGAAAAGCAAAACATGGAAAAACTTTTATTTACTTCAGAATCCGTAACCGAAGGCCATCCTGATAAAATCTGCGATGCAGTATCCGATGCAGTGCTTGATGCGCTGATGGAGCAGGATCCATATAGCCGTGTAGCTTGCGAAACATGTACCAGCACCGGTTTTGTATTGGTTATGGGTGAGATCACAACCAAGGCAAATATTGACATTCCCGCAATTGTTCGTAAGACTGTAACAGAGATCGGTTATGACGATTCTGCCAAGGGCTTCGACGGCAATACCTGTGCAGTTATGGTAACTCTGGACAAGCAGTCTGCTGATATTGCAATGGGTGTAGATAAGGCCCTGGAAGCAAGAGAAAATCAGATGAGTGATGAACAGTTGGAAGCAATCGGAGCCGGAGATCAGGGTATGATGTTCGGTTATGCATCTAACGAAACAGAAGAATATATGCCATATCCTATTTCCCTGGCACACAAGCTGACCAGACAGTTAACCGCTGTTCGTAAGGATGGCACCCTTCCTTATTTAAGACCGGACGGAAAGAGCCAGGTTTCTGTAGAATACGATGAAAATGGCAAGCCATATCGTCTGGAGGCAGTTGTTTTGTCTACCCAGCATGATGAAAAGGTGACTCAGGAACAGATTCATGAGGATATCAAGAAATATGTATTTGATCCGGTTCTTCCTGCTGATATGATTGATGCAGACACCAAGTTCTTTATCAACCCAACCGGAAGATTCGTTATCGGCGGTCCAAATGGTGACAGTGGATTGACCGGACGTAAGATTATCGTAGATACCTACGGTGGAATGGCTCGTCATGGCGGCGGTGCATTCTCCGGTAAGGACTGTACTAAGGTTGACCGTTCTGCTGCTTATGCTGCACGTTATGTTGCAAAGAATATTGTAGCGGCAGGTCTTGCTGACAAATGTGAGATTCAGCTTTCCTACGCAATCGGTGTTGCCCAGCCTACATCTGTAATGGTGGATACTTTCGGCACAGGTAAGGTTTCTGATGATAAGCTGGTAGCGATCATTCGTGAGAACTTTGACCTTCGTCCTGCAGGTATCATCAAAATGCTGGATCTTCGTAGACCGATCTACAGAGGAACCGCTGCATATGGACATTTCGGAAGAAATGATCTGAACCTTCCATGGGAAGCACTTGATAAAGTGGAAGATTTGAAGAAGTATTTATAGTTGAATGGATTGGATGTATTCTTTGTAGAATGCATCCAGTCTTTTTTTATTGATAAGTTTGTCCCCCTCTACAGCATATGCAGTAAAAACAGCTTTCATAAAATCTTGAATCCGGGGGTGCACAAAGGGTCCGTAATTTTGACGCTCAAAATATTCCAAGGGACCTCGGGTAGTAAAGTTTTTGCCATTATATACTTTGGTAGCGGCGATCATATCGCAGATCATTTCACAGGCATACCGAAAAGGCATAATACAGCCGTAACCACCCCAGTGATATCCATCGATCCAATATTCCCAGTGATGCTTGTTGCGACCCTTGTGGTGAAGCCACGCCTTGCTGTATCCATTAACCTCCCTGCTGACTGCAAGCGGGGAGCGACTGCCGTTATAATATTTCACACTTTCCCAAAATTCCGTAGGAGTAAATTTGCTGAAATCATGAAGGAAGCCTTGCAGGGGGATGCCCGCCAGACAACAAAGTCTGAATACATGCCATTTGTGGCGGCAAACCAGGGAAAGGTGGTTGATGAAGTTGCGAAAAGTGATTTTATACATTATGTGTCATTCCTTTGATATTTTAATAAGACCCTTGTTGCCGGAAAAAGACAAAACATCTAAAGTGATAATATAATTGTAATAGCGAAACCAACATCTTGTCAACAATTCAAAAAGAATATATAATCAAAATATATATTGTAGAAAAGAGGAATACACCATGGCATTTGCACATCTTCATGTCCATACGGAATACTCCCTTCTGGACGGATCCAATAAAATAAAAGAATATGT
>JAZUCP010000052.1:0-5046 GCA_045639165.1 Acetatifactor sp.
TTATTTACCATCTCATCCACCCGTTTTTCAATTCTTTGATACAACAGGCTTCGCTCATCATTCAACACAAAATAGCAGGCATTGTATGCATTATCCTTCTGTGCTTCTTTTTCATTGTGATCGGAGATTTTCTCTCCTGTAAGCTTATAAAATTCCAGTGCCCTGATGGTTCGCTTAATATTGTTGGCATGAATTGCCTGTGCACTTTCCGGATCCACCTCCAGAAGCATCCGGTGCAGATATTCCGCTCCTTTTTCCTCTGCCAGTTTTTCCAGAGAACTGCGGTACTCCGTATTATCTTCATTGACGGTAAAATCAATATCCCGTAAAACCGCCTGTATATAAAATCCGGTTCCTCCCGTCAAAATGGGGATACGACCTCTTTCATAGATTTCCTCCATGCATTGTTTACACTTCTGCTGGAAAATCACCACATTAAACTCTTCCCAGGGTTCTAAAATATCAATCAAATGATGGGGAACCCCACACATTTCTTCTGCCGTAATCTTGGCCGAACCGATATCCATGCCCTTATATACCTGCATGGAATCCGCTGAAATAATTTCTCCATTTATGCACTTTGCAAGCTCAATGGACAGACTGGTCTTACCAACAGCCGTCGGTCCGGTCAAAATAATTAACGGTCGTTTCTTCATCGCTTAAATCTCTTTTCCATTTCATATTTGCTCATGGAAATAATAGTGGGTCTTCCATGAGGACAATTATAAGGATTCTCCAGGGTCATTAATTCATCGATCAGCTTTTCCGCCTCCGGTCTGCTCATGGATTGATTGCCTTTTACAGCCGCTTTACAGGCCATGGAGGCAAGCTTTTCTTCCACGACCGTAAGATTGCTTCGCACCCCTAAAGTTGCAAGCTCATCCAAGGTTTCCAAAAACATCTGCTTTTCATTACATCCAAACAGATCCACGGGAACACTTCGCAAAGCATATTCATTGCCACCAAAAGCTTCTACCTCAAATCCCATCTTCTCAAAACAGTCCATGTATTCTTTTAAAATCAATTCTTCCTGTCCGGTCAAACTGACAATAATGGGAGGCATCAAATTCTGGCTGGATATACTTTTTTCTTTAAAATGTTTGATCAGTCTTTCGTATTTTACCTTTTCATGGGCGGCATGCTGATCAATGATCAGAAGCTTGTCCTCGTATTGTACCAGCCAATAAGTATCAAAAACTTGCCCAATAACCTGATACTTGATACGATTCTCCTTAGTCAGAATCTTTTCTTCGAATAAGCTGCTCTGAACAAAGTCCTGCATCTTGGTACGTTCCGCTGCGTATTTCACCTCTTCCATCACCTTATAGGATTTGGTTCGGTTGTACTCGAAGGGCTCCGGAATCGTACTTATGGAATGATAGGTCTGCTTCTCTTTCGGAAGCACCTGCCCCATATTTCTGGTGGAATACCCACTGGGTGGCTTGGGCTCATTTTTTATCTCTTCTGCTGGCTTTACCGGCTGTTTCTCAAAAGGAAGTGTGGTCTGGGGAATCATCTCCCTAGATTTTAAGCTGTTTGATACTGCTTTGGTAATCTTTTCATAGATCACCTGTCCGTCAGAAAAACGCACTTCCATCTTGGTGGGATGCACATTCACATCCACTCTGGTCTTGTCCTCCAAGGACATATGGAGGACACAGAACGGGAATTTATGCTGCATCAGATACTCTTTATAGCCTTCTTCAATGGCTCTGGATAAAATCTGACTGCGGATAAATCTACCGTTCACAAAGTATATCTCAAAATTCCGATTGGATCTGACCATGGAAGGACTTCCCAAATACCCCTTGATCACCAATCCGTCTTCTTCGTATTCCATGGGAATTACGGACGCTGCAATTTCACGTCCGAAAATCCGATAAATAACCTCTTTTAATTCCCCGTTTCCGGAGGTGTAGAATTTCACCTGACTACCTACGATAAATTTAAAGGAAATATCCGGTCTGGATAACGCCAGATGCTCCATCAAATCGATAATATATCCGCCTTCCGTAGCCGGCTGTTTTAAAAACTTTCTACGCACAGGCACATTAAAGAATATATTGCGGATCATAAAAGTTGTTCCGCCTGGAGCTCCTATTTCTTCAAATACCTTCTCCTCACTGCCCTCCACGATCAGACGTGTACCGGTGAGAGCATCCTTGGTCTTTGTGATCAGCTCCACCTTGGAAACTGCGGCAATACTGGATAAAGCCTCTCCTCTAAATCCCAAAGAAGCGATCCGACTCAGATCCTCCGCATTCTTGATCTTACTAGTGGCATGTCTTAAAAAAGCCGTACGCACCTGATCTGCGGGAATTCCACTTCCATTGTCCGTAATTCGAATAAAGGAAACGCCTCCGTCCTTTATTTCTACGGTTATGGAATCTGCCCCGGCGTCAATGGCGTTCTCTACCAACTCCTTTACCACACTAGCAGGACGTTCCACCACTTCACCGGCAGCAATTTTATCAATTGTTTCAGCATCTAATATTTGTATTTTGTTCATAAACACTCCTTAGTGCCAACGATTTTTTAATTTATTCTGCAAACGATACAAAGTATTTAATGCATCCAAAGGTGTCATATTGGAGACATCGATCTCCTGCAGCTCCTTGATCACATCCTCATCCTTTACGGTATCAAACAAGGACATTTGAGCCAGATCCACTTCATCCAAAACAGGAACCTTTTTGCTCTTTCCTTCTCCCTTAACCTCTACAACAATACTTTGTACCTTTTCAATAATATCATTATCTGTAAGCTGCTCCACGATCTCCTTGGCTCTGTTGATCACCATATCCGGAACACCTGCCAGTTTAGCTACCTGAATACCGTAGCTCTTGTCCGCACCGCCTTTGATGATTTTTCTTAAAAAAACAATATCATCTCCACATTCCTTCACCGCGATACAATAATTATTCACATTGTGCATCTTGCCTTCCAACTCAGTGAGCTCATGATAATGGGTGGCAAATAAGGTCTTTGCCCCCAGCAGTCTGCGGTTACTGATATGTTCAATCACCGCCCAGGCAATACTAAGTCCGTCAAAGGTTGAGGTACCTCGTCCGATCTCATCCAAAATCAGCAGACTGTTTGCAGTTGCATTTCTTAAGATATTAGCCACTTCATTCATTTCCACCATAAATGTGGACTGTCCGCTTGCCAAATCATCAGATGCACCCACTCTTGTGAAAATCCGGTCCACAATACCGATATTGGCAGATTTTGCGGGAACAAAGCAGCCGATCTGTGCCAGAAGCACGATCAAAGCCGTCTGGCGCATGTAAGTAGACTTACCTGCCATATTGGGTCCTGTGATAACAGAGATCAAATGTCCACCATTGTCCAGATGAGTATCATTTGTGATAAACATATCATGCTCGATCATCTGCTCCACAACCGGATGTCTGCCATCCTTAATATCAATCAGACCTTTTTCATTCAATTTCGGTCTTACATACTGATTTCTTTCAGAAACATAAGATAATGAGGCAAAAACATCCAGCTTTGCAATAGCCCTGGCAGTTGCCTGAATACGCTCAATCTCTCCCGCAATCTTATCCCGGATGGCACAGAACATATCGTATTCTAATGTATAAAGCTTATCCTCCGCGTTTAAAATGGTATCTTCCAGCTCTTTCAAACGTGGGGTTGTATATCTTTCCGCATTTGCCAGAGTCTGTTTTCTGATATAATCCTCGGGCACCATATTTTTAAAGGAATTAGTAACCTCAAAATAATATCCAAATACCTTATTGTATTTAATCTTTAAATTCTTAATACCGGTTCGTTCTCTGTCCTCTTCCTCCAAGGACGCAAGCCACTGCTTACCGTCCCGTTTGGCATTGCGAAGCATATCTATGGTCTCATCATAACCGTCACGAATGATTCCACCCTCTCTGATGGTAATGGGCGGCTCATTTTCAATGGCATCCTCAATTAACTGATAGATATCCTCCAGACTGTCAAGATCCTCCTGAACCCCACATAATACATCCTTATGAAAACTTTCCAATACGGTTTTAATATGGGGCAGCATCTCCAAAGAATTACGAAAAGCAATCAAATCTCTAGGATTTGCGGTTTTATAGGTGACCTTACTCAACAAACGTTCCAGGTCATAAATAGGATTTAAGTATTCCCGGATCTCATCCCTGGATACAGAATCCTTACTTAACTCTTCAATGGCATCCAGACGCTCTTCCATCAGCTTTTTTTCCAGCAAAGGCTGCTCAATATATTGACGAAGCAATCTGGCACCCATAGCGGTTTTGGTCTTATCCAGCACCCAAAGCAAAGAACCTCTTTTTTGCTTTTCCCGCAGGGTCTCTGTCAGCTCCAGATTTCTTCTGGTGGAACTGTCCAGAAGCATATATTTGCTGGTCAAATAGGAGGAAATATGGGTAATATGAGGCAGATTATTCTTCTGGGTCTGATACAAATACTGCAGCAACGCCCCTGCCGCAATAGTACCCACCGGAAAATCCTCCAAACCAAGTCCGATCAGACTCTTGGTCTGAAAATGTCGCATGATCAATGTTTCACAGGCAGAATCATCAAAATAATGGGCATCCACTGCACTCAAAGCAATATGCAGACGATTCCTCAAGTCTGCAATATCCGCTCCGCTGAACAAAAATGCATCATTGCAGACAATCTCCGATGGCTCATATTTCATCAGCTCGTCCATCATCTTCTTTGTATCATCCACTTCCGTCAGGTAGAATTCACCCGTGGTAACATCACAGGCTGCCAATCCGATCTTCGTAGGGGTATAAGTAATACACATCAGGAAATTATTGCGGCTTTCTTCCAAAGACTGGGTGTTCATATTGGTTCCCGGGGTCACCACACGCACCACTTCGCGCTTTACCAACCCCTTTGCCAGTTTGGGATCTTCCACCTGCTCACAAATAGCCACCTTAAATCCTTTGTTGACCAGCCTGGTCAAGTAAGTTTCTGCAGCATGATAGGGCACACCACACATGGGTGCACGTTCATCCAGACCGCAGGATTTCCCTGTTAAGGTGATCTCCAAAGCCT
>JAZUCP010000053.1:0-6808 GCA_045639165.1 Acetatifactor sp.
GTAGGAAAAGATTCATGAAGCTACTGAGGGACAAAGCCTGTCATTCGGCGTTGTAACGAGGGAATGTCAAAAGACTGACTGTGATGGGAGAAGTTCTTATGGATGGGTTTTCGGACAGGGGTTCAATTCCCCTCATCTCCATACTTGATTATCACGTATAGGCAATTGTTGCCAGAAGCCGTGATACACAGCACATACCTAGGATAGACTGGGTATGTGCTTTTTATTTTAATGAGTAAAAGTCCATTTGATGAAATAAAAAAGACAGGGTAGAACTTTTATGTTCTATCCTGTTTTTATTTATGTCTATGTCGTTATCAAAAAAACTCTTTTTCGTGGGGGAGAACATCGGCTAAAAGGTTATGCTTTTGCAGTATATCTTCGATTTCATCTAAGATGATAGCTTCGTCAGCAGATATATGATGAAAATGATAGCCAGAGGTAATGTTTGACAGAAGAGACGAATTACCGGTACTTAATTTATTTAGAAATACCTGCACATCTCTGCGGCTTTTGATATTCATAGGAGCTGATATTTTTCCGTAGATTTTATGATTTACTATTACGTCATGAACAATGCCGCCTAAATCAACAATAAGATTCAATTCTTCTTCTACGCGAGATTCATTGTGTCTTAATTTAAAAAGACGGTAAAGTGGCTGTACTTCTGCCAAAGAATATCCTTGCGCTGTTGCCAGGATCTGGTATCCTTCTGAACGAAGCAAGGCAACATCATGTGTGATCGTTTGACGCGATACACCGAGGACTTGTTTTATTTTTGTACTTGAAATGGGTTCTTTTGCTTTTTTGATCAGAGAAAGGATCTTTTGTCATCGTTCTATACCTGTCATGTTGTATCACCTTTTTTGAAGTCTTATAAATGCAATAAGGTCATTTTAACGATATGCAGGGCAGTTGTCAATTCATATGAAAAAGTTATCAAAAAATGTGACAAGACAGTTGACATGATTGATTGGAGGCTTTATAATGGCTAAGGTTCAAGTATACAGAATGCGAAAGGGGAAGGCCTTTTTGCACAGATATACTGAAATGCATAACTTAATGGAAGCATCCGCCTGAAGGCACGGATGCAATGATCTAAACAAGGAGTAGAGAATAATGAAAAAGAAACTGTTAGCATTACTGATGGCAGGTGTAATGGCTATGGGTATTACTGGCTGTGGCGGCGGAGAAGAATCTGCAGATTCCGGCGAAAAAACAAAACTGTATGTTGTAAACTGGAAAGACTATGGTTCTGATGATGAAACATTTATTGAGGAATTTGAAGCTGCCTATAATTGTGAAGTTGTAAACACATTTATGGACAGTGAGGAAGATCTGTTGACAAGACTGAAAACATCCGGTGAAGGCGAAATTGATGTGTGTCTGCCGAACTGCACAATTCTGCCTGCAGCGATTGAAGAAGGTCTGTTGGAAGAAATCGATACAACAAAACTGGAAAACTTCGATTCTTTGTTTGATCGTTTTAAAACACAGGAAGAATGCTTTGGTGAAGATGGTAAAATGTACGCAGTTCCTTTTGTATGGGGTTCCACAGCAATCGCATATAATACTGAATTGATGGCAGAAGCACCTACATCTATGTCCATTCTTTTTGATGAAGCATATGCAGGCAAAGTAACAATGCGTGATGACTATAACGATGCAATCATGGCAGCGGCTATGGTTCTTGGTCAGGATCCTAATAATCCTTCCGATCTGGATGCAGTAAAAGAATTGCTGATTAAACAGAAAGAACTGAACAAAACATATTGGCAGACAGGGGATGAATTCTCTAAACTGTTTGTAAGCGGTCAGATTGCAGCTGGTATGATGTGGTCTGGACAGGCATCTGCAATGAAACAGGAAGGCGAACCTATTGGTTTTGTTGTGCCTGAAGATGGCGGTATTGGCTGGGTAGATAACTGGGCAATCCCTGCATCTTCCCAGAATAAAGATTTGGCATATAAATTTATTGACTGGATGATCAGCAAAGATTTCCAGTACAACTGGTCTACAACTGGTGGTCCTGCTCCTGCAAATCAAGAAGCGGCTGCTGCGATCGATCCTGAATATGCAAAATCTGCAGGTATGGATGAAGAATCTCTGAATCGTCTGGTTTTCATGCAGTATCGTTCCAATGATGTTAAGAGTGAATGGAATGAACTTTGGACAGAAGTAAAAGCTTCTTAATCAAACGAACAGATTTTAATGCAGTCAACAGAGGTTGTTTCGACAACCTCTGTTTTCACGTAAAAAATAAATGGAAAGAAAAAATAGGTGATTACTTTGAAAATAGATAAAAGGCAGAGCATGACCTGGCCATCTATGTTAGCATTATTTCTGTTTGCCTTTGTACCACTGATCATTATGCTGAAAACCAGTTTTATCAGTGATGACACTGGGGCATTTACATTAGAAAATTATGCTCGCTTTTTTCAGAATACGATGTATCTGAAACTGACATGGAGAACGATCTGGAATAGTATTCTGGTAACTTTACTTAGTTTGATCGTAGCTTATCCATTGGCTTATATCATGGCAAAAAAATTAAAAGGTCTTAAAAATGTAATTTTGGTTTTGGTGATTATTCCGTTCTTTACCAATCAGCTGGTTCGTGTATACAGCTGGCTGATCTTCCTGCAGGATGGAGGGATTCTGTCCAGTATTCTGGGATTGTTTGGGATTGGGGAAAATGGATTAAATCTTTTGTATACTCAAGGTGCGGTTATCATTGGTTTGGCTCATGCGTATTTCCCTTATATGGTAGTAACAATTTACATGGCACTGGAACGATTGGATGATTCTTTGCTGGAAGCGAGCAGAAGCTTAGGTGCAAGCAAGTGGACAACATTCTGGAAGGTGATTTTTCCTCTTTCTATTCCAGGGGTGCTTTCTGGAATTATGATTGTATTTGTACCTTGTCTGGGCTCTTTTGTAGAACCTCGTATTTTAGGTGGTACAGATGGTATGGTAATTGGTACAGTCATTGAAGATCAGTTCTTTGAATTGTATGGATGGAATTTTGGTGCTGCGATCGCATTCCTTCTTTTGGCATTGGTATTGATTAGTATGGCAGCCATCAATCAGGCAGGAAAGAGGTGGGATACAGAATGAAAAAGACTGGAATACTGAGTAAGATTTTGGTGGTTTTAGTACTTTTGTATCTTTATCTTCCAATTCTGGTTTTGATGCTTTTAAGTTTCAACGAATCCAGATACAATTCATTACCATTTGTATTTTCTTTGAAATGGTATGAGGCATTAAGCGAGAATGAGGCATTGATCGAGGCTGCGCGAAATTCCTTGTCACTGGCATTTGTGACAGGAATCATTTGCGTGATCCTTGCGACATTGTTTATTCTTGGTCAGCGGCATCTGTCAAAAAAGACGAATGGTCTGTTTAATAGTATTGTGATGATGCCAATGAGTATTCCTTGGCTGATCATGGGGCTTTCTATGTTATTGATGATTCGTGAATTAGGGTTTTCAAAGAATATGTTCTTTGTAACAGCAGGACATGTCATCATTTCTCTTCCCTATGCATTGCTGGTACTGAAAGCAAGGGTCAGTTCCATGGATAAGTCGTTGGAAGAAATGAGTGCTTCCCTTGGCGCAAGTGCATGGACAACTTTTAAAAGAGTAACTCTGCCTGCTATTGCACCTGCGATGGTGGCTGGTGGTTTTCTGGCGTTTATGATCAGTTTTGATAATTTTGCTATCAGCTATTTCCTGATGCCAAGCGGTATCACAACTTTACCCATTGAGATCCAGACATCCATCAAGTTTGGTTTTACACCTGAAATCAACGCAATTTCAACGGTTATTATCGGGGTATCTCTGCTTTGTCTGGCAATCGTTGGTGTGATTATGGGATCTAATTTGAAAGATATGTTGGGAGGAGCGAAAAAGTAAATGTCTACGGTATCCTTAAAAGGTCTTACAAAAACTTATGGTGAGAACACTGTTGTCGACCACATTGATTTAGAAATAAAAAATGGCTCTCTGGTGTCTATTCTGGGTCCTTCCGGCTGCGGTAAAACAACAACATTGCGCATGATTGCAGGTTTTGAATTGCCTGATGCGGGGGAAGTGCTTTTTGATGACCAGCCAGTAGGGCAAGTTCCTGTTAATAAAAGGAATATTGGTATGGTATTTCAGAGCTACGCATTATTTCCTCATATGACTGTATTCCAGAATGTTGCATATGGTCTGGAGCAGCAGAAAGTATCCAAAGTAGAAATTGAAAAGAGGGTAAATGATGCACTGAAGATGGTACATATGGAAGACTATGCCAGCCGCAAACCGAAACAGCTTTCTGGCGGACAACAGCAGCGAGTTGCGCTGGCAAGAGCATTGGTAATTCGTCCGAAAGTACTTTTATTGGATGAATGTCTTTCTGCGTTAGATAAAAAATTAAGAGTAGAAATGCAGATCGAATTGAGAAAAATTTTGGAAGAAAGCAAAGTAACCACTTTCTTTGTTACCCATGACCAGGAAGAAGCGATGACACTTTCTGATCAGATCGTAGTAATGCATAATGGTATTATTGAACAGACGGGTTCCCCTATGGAAGTATATGAAAAGCCTGTAAATAAATTTGTAGCGGACTTCCTTGGTAAAGCAAACTTTTTTGATGGCTTACTGGAAAAGGTGGAGGATCATGTACTGACATTAAAAATGGCAGATGGCAGAATCCTGTTGATTCCTGGCGATTGTGATGAAATAAACAGCGAAGTGCATTTTGCTGTCAGACCGGAAAAAATCCTTGTTTCCGCGGAGAAGATAGAAGGAGCATCTTTAGAAGGCAGGATTGATTCACTGACTTACTCCGGAAATATTACATCCTGTGTGGTAGATTGTGCCGGAATTCCTGTAAAGGCGGAAATGAGTGGTTCGGGTTTAGCAATGCGTCTGAATCGCGGAGATAAAGTATATCTGACTTGGGATGCTGCATCTTTGGTTCATTTGGAGGAATAACACATGAAACAAGAATGTTATCTCTTTGGCGGTCTGTTGATGGATTATTATTATAATGTTGATGCGTGGCCTAAGAGAAGTCAGGACGGATTTATTACAAAAGAAACAGCCATGGTAGGTGGCTGTGCCATCAATATGGCTGTAACTATTAAAAATCTTGGAGGTAATGCGCATGTGATATCTGGCATTGGCACAGATGCAACAGGACGCGAACTCTTGGACTATATGGAGAAACATGATCTTTCACAGGAACATCTGGAAAATGTGGAAGGTTTGAGCGGAAAATGTCTTGTTTTTCTGGAGCCAGATGGAGAAAGAACTTTTCTGACAGGCAAAGGGGCGGAAGGCATTTTTACCAAGGAAATGGATAAAAAGATTCGAGAAAATGTTCTTCCGGTTGTAGGAGTAACAGGATATTATTTGCTGGATGCAGATGCAGAACGTATCTTGGATTGCTTGGAATATCTGCATCGGAAAGGGGCAAAAATCCTTTTCGACCCCAGTCCTCTGGTATCTTCCATCGACGAGGGATTACTGAAGCGTATGATCGCGGTTAGTACTATTATGACTCCGAATACTACAGAATTAGAAACGATCCAGAAATATGTCAGTGTGGAGGAATATTGCAAGGGCAGTAATATCATGGTAATGAAAGAAGGAAGTCGGGGAGGAACTGTTCGTACCGCTGAGAAAACTTTTTCTTATGAAGCGGAACAGTGCCAGACCGTGGACACTACCGGAGCTGGTGATAGTTTTGCCGGAGCATTATTGTATGGTATGATGACAGATATGCCCATAAGAGAGGCTGTTTTGCTTGCGACAAGATGTGCAGGAAAAACGGTAATGATTGAAGGACCTCACGGATTTTGGAATTTGGAGGAAGAATAAATGAGATTAGATAGAGCATATGGTGCATTAATCGGTGGTGCGATTGGAGATGCCATGGGTATGCCGGCATCTTTTCTGACAAGGGAGCAGATTGAAAATACATATGGATATATTCAGGATTTCCTTGTTCCGGAAAAAGATGTTCAGGGGTACCATGGTGATTTGAAAGCAGCAGAAATTACAGATGATACAATGGAAAGCATTATTATTTGTAACGTACTTCTGGAACATGGTGGGTTTTCAGCGGATGGATTCAATCGTGCTATGAAGGAATGGGCTATTGAACAGAAAATGCTGGAAAGTACTGTAATTGGACCTTCTACACGACGTTATTTGACGGCGTTGATTGAAGGAAGAGACCCCATTGAAGGTGCAAAAAAAGGTAATACAAACGGTTCAGCTATGCGTGTAGCGCCAATTGGGATCAAATATTATGATAATCTTGCAAAATGTGTAGAAGCGGCAGTAGCATCTTCTTTGCCCAGTCATGGCAGCAAACCGGCAGTAGCTGCAGCATGTGCAGTAGCTGCAGCAGTTGCTGGTGGTGTTCATGGTGGATATAGCCCGAATGAAATTTTGAATATGGCTTATGATGCGGCACTTTATGGTGAAAAGAAGGGGGCAGATATTACGGCACCTTCTGTAGCAAAGCGTATCCGAATGATTGAACGAATCGTAGATGAATCCCAAGAAGCAGGTATCCGTGCTATTTTGGATGAAATCGTTGGTGTTTTTGGTGCGAGTATGTATGCGTATGAATCTGTTCCTGTAGCCCTGGGGGCATTTTATGCAGTGAATGGTCATGGGAAAGAAGGTGTTCTGGCAGCAATTAATGCCGGAGACGATGCAGATACGAATGGTGCAATCTGTGGGAACATTTGCGGTGCATATTCTGGGGCATCCTCCTTTCCAGAAATATGGAGAGAAAGAGTTCAAAAAAC
>JAZUCP010000054.1:0-6574 GCA_045639165.1 Acetatifactor sp.
TTTAACTTTTTTAAAAAAGTACTTGCATTATTTATTGCGATGTGATATAGTAACTCTTGCGTTGAGAAAATAGAAACGCAGTGATGGACCGCTAGCTCAGTTGGTAGAGCACCTGACTCTTAATCAGGGTGTCCAGGGTTCGAGCCCCTGGCGGTCCACTTTAGTCTTGAGCTTGCAAAGATGCGGGTTTGAGGCTTTTTTTGTTTCTAAAAATGTCAAATCCTGGAAACCTCTTATTCTGCAATTTTTCTGATATCTCAATCGCCTGACACTGAAAACGTGTGCGAAACCATTCGGACAGTTCCTTTGTGGAACAAATCCACTCGCCGGGATAGTATAGCTGATGCCATCAATACGCCGGTAAGAGGTACGGAAATTTGCACTGTTTTTTCTTTATAGTTCTTATACTTGTACGTAAAAATAGAAGGTTCGAAACCTTCTATTTGCTGAAGCCTATAATCTCTATCATTTCGGTGGGCGTTACAATAAAATCCCTAATGGGGTAATGTTTTTGATTGCCTGTAACCAGATAGGCATCATCCTCTCTTTTTTCCATAGCTACTTCATAAAAGATACAGGATATCCTTATGATACAACGGAACAATAACACCATCTAACATTGATTCTAAAACCTTGACCGTAGCAACATCAGACCGTTTGGAAAGTAAGGCAGAAATAAAAACATTTGTGTCAATTACTGCATGATATACCATAGAAAATTACCTTTTTCTTTCTGCTCTTGCGGCACTTATTTCCGCATTAATTTCATCAAGTGACATTTCCGGAATATCTGCA
This sequence comes from Acetatifactor sp., assembly GCA_045639165.1. Lineage (GTDB taxonomy): Bacteria > Bacillota > Clostridia > Lachnospirales > Lachnospiraceae > Acetatifactor. The sequence continues at coordinate 796 of JAZUCP010000054.1, forward strand.
GCTTGTGATCGCAAGTCATAGAAAGCTTTTTTAGCTTCTGTTCTTGTTATTGTTGTAGCAGGCAAAGTTGCTTCAAAAGGAAGACCCTTTACCATTTTGCTTTTCGACATAAACATACGAAATGCAGTAGGTAAATCTAAACCCAAGGATTCATAGATTTCTGTAACTTCTTGTTTTAATGCTTTATCTGCACGAAATTGAATTAATACCTGTTCTGGCATATTGCACCTCCTGTAATATGTTTTTTGTAGTTGTTTTGCATGTGTTTATTATATTATATCCCTAAAAGGAAAATGTATCAACATATTTTCTCCTTATCGCAACCTTCTATTTACTGAAGCCGGAGAGATTATTTGGATCGGTGGGGTAGGGTATATCTAACTCTTGATCAGGGTGTCCAGGGTTCGAGCCCCTATTTTGTATCAAGATTTATAATAATTAAAATAATAATAAAAATAGTTGACATAAGGAAATTATAGTTATAATATATAATTGAACAGAGGCACTACCGATAGCGGTTCGCCTTGGTTAATAGTTACAGATCAAATCGGCAACCATTTCACTTTGGCTGAGTGCGGTTGCCTTTTTGATGTCTATTTATGATTATCAGAGTGAATCACACTAACAATCGTTACAATAATGCTGATGATTGTCACCAAAATGCTGACAATGCTGATTATTGCTTCGAACATCTTTTATGTACCTTTCCCTTTATTTTCCACATGTATCACCTCCAGAATACCGGAAGTTCTCAGAATGTACTCATTCTGGCGAAAGGCGAACCGCTTACCGTTAGGTAGCACCTCACATGAGAAGTATACCATTAAATACTAAATAATACAATAAGAAATATTTCGAATTTATACTGTCATAAGCAAAATCGATACAATCGCCACAATACTGATAACAATGGAGATGGAATTCACTGCACTTGCCAGTCCCACATCACCTTCTAATTCGCCTGTAAAGGCCGGTGCAGCTGAAGGTACGGGTGCAAATGCCAATATCATCAAAGTCTGTCTGATTTCCAGTGAAAAGGGCATCAGATAATAAAATGCAAACGCCAATCCCACCGCTATACCGTAACGCACCAGTAGCAAACGCACAATTCTGCCGATCTGCTCCTTATTTCCGCTGAGTTGAAAGCCTACGCCCAACATCAGCATAGCCGCAAATGCATTGGCATTGGCGATAATCTCTGCAAAGGAAACTATCGGTTTGGGCAAAGAAATATTCAGCAAACACAATGTGGTCATGATCACATAACAATCGAAGGGAACCGATTTAATTAATGATTTTGCAATTTTCTTTACGGAAAATCCGCATTTATCTTTTATCATAGAGCCCACGGCGTAGGAACCGCCCAGACAGATAAACGCATTACCCGTATCAAAAAGGCTGGTTGTGATCACCCCCACAGGTCCTAAAAAGCTCTGAACAAAAGGCATTGTGAAATTACCGATATTGTACCCGGATGTATTTACGATTTCAAATACCTGCCACTCCGCTCCTGTTCTTCGATTCAACAGCCATGCAACACCTATGTAGATCAATCCGGCACCTAATCCCAGACATACGATGGCCAACATGGAGATATCAATTTGTTTTCCTGCAAAGCTGTATACGATGGATGCCGGCAAGGTAATCCGGATCACGATTTTCGATAATATCTTAAAATCTTCTGTTTTAAAAAAGCCAAATCTTCTAAGTGTATTTCCCAATATAATAATGGCCACAAAACAGCCTGCTCTGACTAAAATATCCTGCATATTAGCCTACTTTCTTCCCTGTCTTTATGGTTGCCGCATACGCACTGTTGCAAAGTCCAAGTACCGCTGATGCAATAAACAGCAATTCGATGCCCAGTGACTGCCATACCCAACCACCGAAAAGAGCAATAAATATGGTAATGACATGGTTGATCGATACTCCCGTCGAAATAGTCGCTTTTACCTCATCATCATTATCTGCCAGATCTTTTACATAAATATTGGATGCCATAGAGGCCAAAGAGATCACAGCGTCCAAAATATAATTTACGCAGCATACAATAAAGGCCACATTCGTAGGGAAAATATGATGTGCAAAACCGTAGAAAAAGCACACGATCACCAAAATCAATGTATCTGCCACCATGACAACCTTGTACCCCAGCTTATCGATAATTTTACCCACAATGGGTGATGCGAAAAAGCACGCCACAGCCGAAATGGCAAATAACAAGCTGATAGTAGCCGCATTTGCACCATAATGTAAGATCAATACATATGGACCAAAGGTAAAGAACACCTGCTTACGGGCTCCGTAAAACATCTCCAACATATAATATTTACTATATTTCTTATGGAAATAAACACGTCTCTTATTTTTATCCGTCTCACTTTTTCCGGTAATCCGCATCGCAAAAACAGCACTGACCCCCGCCAAAACAGCCGCCACACAAAAGAAAACTTTGTAGGGCTGGGAATCCGCCAACAATGAAAATGCAAACACGATCACCAAATACCCCACTAATGTACCGATCTGGCTCATAGCATTCTGGGCACCGAGGGCTCCTCCTCCGTGACCGGGCTTGGCAAATTTCAAGGACAAGGTATTTTTCATTCCCAGCTGGATATGTTCACCCAAGGAGTACATGCAAATGGCAAGTATTGTCAGCACTTTGGTAACAGGCAGCAATGCATTCATCCCCATGCCTACCAACATGATAATGGCACCTGCCTTATATAAAGTCTCTGCCGACAACATATAAAATGCTGCCAAAATAAATACCAGCATAATCCCCGGCAATTCCCTGAAAAATTCCGTGATGCCTCGATCCATCTCTCCCATGCCAACCACTTCTGCAAGGAAATTATCCAACATCCCCTTATACAAACCGTAGGAAAGCCCGGTGATCAAAAGGGACACCAAAAACACCTTAAACTGGGAATCCTCCCGGAATACACCTTTGATCTCTATTAATGATTTTTTCTCTTTCATGATCCTCTCCCTATATATCACAAGCATGCTTATGACTTCTGTAGTAAAATATTATCATTTTTTATCATATATTAATTTGTAAATTTTGTCACTAATCTTTTTTCTTGCTTTTTTTCAGATGCATGATATATAATACTCCCAGTAATACTTTTACGGTTGCGGGAGGAAAATATCTCATGATCATAGATACCCATACTCATTATGACGATAAAGCATTTGACGAGGACAGGGAGACCCTGCTGGCAGGGATGCAGCAGGCTGGCATAGAACGGATCATTAACAGTGGTTCCAGTATGGATGCATGCAAAAGAACCCTGGAATTAATGGAAGAATACGATTTTATTTATGGTATTTTGGGTGTTCATCCCTGTGAATGTGAAAATTTGACAGAGCAGGATATGGATTGGTTAAAAATCCAGGCACAGCACAAGAAATGTGTGGCCATTGGTGAGATTGGTCTGGACTATTACTGGGATGAGCCGGCAAGGGACATTCAAAAGAAATGGTTTGCGCGCCAGCTACAGCTTGCAAGGCAGGTGCAGCTTCCGGTATGTATTCATTCCAGGGATGCGGCTCAGGAGACGGTGGATATTATGAAGGCGGAGCGGGCAGAAGAAATCGGTGGTGTGATCCATTGTTACTCCTACAGCAAAGAGCTTGCAAAGACCTTTTTGGATATGGGATTTTATTTTGGCGTTGGCGGCGTAGTTACTTTCAATAATGGTCGGAAGCTGAAGGAAGTGGTGGATTATGTGCCACTGGACAGAATCGTTTTGGAAACGGATTGTCCTTATCTGGCACCGGTGCCTTTCCGGGGCAAGCGTAATGATTCCGGGAAGCTTGTGCATGTGGTGGATATGATCGCCCAGATCAAGGGCATCAGTGTATCGGAGGTAGAGGAGATTACCTGTCAGAATGCTTATCGGTTGTATGAGAAGTTGGGGAATACAATCAGAAAGAAAAATAAATAGCGAGTTTAAATAGACTTGTAATATGTAGAAATTATGTTATAATAGAATTAAAGAGGCAACCGCCACAGAGTGGTTGACCTGGTTTGTGAAAAAACCTTCCCGCACTGGCCAAAGTACAGGGAGGGTTTTTGTTATGTTAGTTAGTGACATATCAAATAAATGAATGTCAGTAGTGCTAAGAGGAACATTCCAAAAGACATTAGGTCTTTAAAATCGAAGTTATTCTTCATAAGCATCACCTCCATTCTGAATGAATGAAGGTCAACCACCCTGTATCACGATTGCCGCAGCATATTGCTACAAGTAGTAGTATACTATATATTTTTCCCATAATCAAGAAGAAGTATTTTAAAAGAAACAAATAGATATAATTAATAATTGGACAAGGAGCTTAAATTTATGAATATAAACAGCAAAAGATTTCATGTCAACCTAGGTATGGTTGGCATTATTATGAGCCTGGCCTGGCCTACCATGCTGGAGCAGATGATGCAGACGGCGGTGCAGTACATAGATACGGCCATGGTAGGTTCTTTGGGAACCCGGGCCACGGCGGCGGTAGGTGCCACAAGCACCATTAACTGGCTGATTAGCGGAACCATCGCTTCCATGGGAATTGGTTTTCTGGCTTATATTGCTAAGTCCTGCGGTGCAGGAGACAAGGCCGGCGCAAAGCAGGCAGTGGCACAATCGGTGCTGGCAGTATTGGTGGTGGGTATATTCTTTACGGTACTGACTCTGGGGCTCAGCAGCTATGTGCCGGTGTGGATGCAGGTGGATGAAGAAATCCGCCAAATGACTGCCATATACTTCTTTATTTTATATGCTCCCATGCTTCCCAGAACGGCTTCCATTATTTTTGGAACAGTGCTGCGGGCGACGGGGGATACCAAGACCCCTATGAAGGTGGGTCTGATCGTGAATATCATCAATGTTATATTGAATTTTTTGCTGATTTATCCGACTCGGCGGATTTGTCTGTTTGGAGGACCGGGATGGAGCAGTTTATTTGGCGGCCGGGAGGCAGCAGCCGGACTGGAATTTACCATGTGGGGAGCTGATATGGGAGTGGTCGGTGCAGCTTTGGCCAGTGCCATTGCCTTTACGGTGGGAGGCATCTGCATTACGGTGGCACTCTGGCGCCAGCCCATGGTTTCGCCAAGAGGACAAAGCTTTCGACCTAATGTGGCAATTCTGCGGCCTTGTCTGAAGGTGGCCATCCCCAATATGTTTCAACGGTTCGGGACGTCTCTGGGGTATGTAGCCTTTGCCTCCATGATCAATTCCCTTGGTGAGGTAGCAACAGCGGCGCATACCATCGCCAACACAGTGGAATCCGCGTTTTACATTCCCGGTTATGGGATGCAGACGGCGGCGGCAACCCTTGCGGGCAATGCCTATGGTGCAAAGGATCGGAAGCGGATGAAAGAGCTTGCGGAAATGTTTATCCCCATAGAGAGCATCTTGATGATCTTTTCGGGAGGTGCCTTATTTGTGCTGGCAAAGCCTTTAATGGGCCTGTTTTCTACCAGTGCAGAAGTGATTGCCCTAGGTACCATGGTGCTGAGAATGGTGGCAGTTTCGGAGCCATTTTACGGATTTTCCATTATTATAGAAGGAATGATGCAGGGTGTAGGAAAGACAAGAGAGCCTTTTATCTACAATATCCTAGGGATGTGGGGCATCCGTATTGTAGGTACATATATCTGTACCCAACATCTTGGTATGGGATTGATCTCAGCATGGGCTTGTATGATCGCCCATAATATGTTACTATTTGTATGTTTCCTGATCTGTTATGTGCGGGGGAGTTGGAATCCACTGCG